>NZ_BAABFL010000423.1:0-18984 GCF_039540975.1 Kistimonas scapharcae | reverse complement strand
TTTTGCCTGAAGAGCACAGGGGACGCTCTCTTCATTCAATTTAGCCTTACTTCTTCAGATCGTTAAGCGGGAGTTAAGGATTTTTGCCTGATTCATTTTCGGTTGAGCCATTCCTGTTATATATGGCAGCAAAGAAATTGAATTTATGTAAAGGGCCAAGTACTGCAAAAAGTCCTCTGAAACCCCATCAACTACGTGGGCGTGATTGTTTACCCAATACAATCCTCGAGCAATAAAAGCGATCGGCGTTGAGCGGTTAACAAGGTTTGCTCCATCTTCTCCGATCAGTAGTAAAGGAGTATCAAACAGATAGTCATCGATGCTGTCAATAACTCCGGATGCCCCATAGTAATCATATGGACCACTTCTTGTGCGCCTTTCACTCACGGATAAAGGAACGCGTTCAGCATCTCGGTTATATGTTATGTCACCGAAGTCCACTTCCACCCATCCTGAAGGGCACACCCTTCCAGTACCATCAACATCATAAGGCTTAGACTTACTTTGTTTTTTGATTTTGCCTTCTTTGACCAGCTGGGCTTTTTCGGCGGCGATGCGTTCCAGCAGTTTGGCGGCGGGTTCGTCGTTGGGGTCTTGGGGTACCAGTTTGCCCATCACGGCCAGTTGCAGGATGGTCTGCTTGAGCTGGTCGATGCTCGCTTCGGTGGTGAACAGGGTGGTGAAGTGGCTGGCGATGCGCTGCCAGTTCTGCTCCAGTTCTTCCGCATTGGCGCTGCTGGTGAGGGTTGCCAGCAGGTTTTCTACCAGTGTCGTATGGGCGGACAGGCTGGCTTCGGTCTGCTGTTCAATCTGGTCGCACAGCGCCATCAGTTCATCGACTTTGGCGACGATGCGATGTTGTTCGTTTTTGGGAGGTAGTGCGACAACAAGTGGGTATATTTTTCTGCCGGAAATCACTGGTTGTGCTGTAGCACTATCATTTTCATTCAGATTTGTTGCCTTTAACAACCAAGCCAAATAGTCCAAGAAAATACAATTTTCTGGAAAGGTTGTAATAAACGCATTGTCTGTAACCCAGGCCTTTGGCGGGGTGATGTGAATCGAGCCGCAATAAAATCCAACTCTGCCTATAACAAGAGTCCTTTCGTTCACATTGGCCTGATCATGATATCCTGCAATTCCATTTCCTCCATAAACAGGAATAGGACCTTCGCCATTCATGTTTTTCGCAGTGAGCCCATTGCCTGATGAAATATGCAATATTTCGCCAAGCCTTACCCACTTCCACCCATCAGCTAATGCAAACGGCTTTTCTTCATCAGATATTGCGGGTAAAGGTTTTGGTTTAGAGATTTTCTTCTCTACAACCATCTTTGCTCTCTCTGCTGTAATCCGCTCCAGCAATTTATAAGCTGGTTCATCCTCCGAATCCTGCGTCACCAACTTACCACGCACCGCCAATTCCAGAATCAGTTCGCGGAGTTTCTTTATGCCGTAAAGGTCAATCTTTTTACTGGAGCCCCGTCCAGAAGCGGACTTGTTCTGTACCGCCAACGCTAGCGTTGAAAGATTGTTGGTCAGCAGTTTTTCAGCAGCAGACATCAGACTTCCTCCTGCTGCTTGTTCATACCACTGAAAATTGCTCCTGCATTTTCAGTATTTCCACCTTCCCTGGCGGTCAGCGCATTGCCAAGAATATTCTGTAATTGTCCCAACAGCCCTTTCAGTTCCTGCTGCTGTTGCTGGTAGCTGGCCAGCAGTTCGTCCGGATCGTGGCTGACAGTTTCGCCTACATGGGGATTCTTGATATCCAGGTTGAAGTTACGGGCGATGACTTCATCAATGCTGACCTTCCATGCCTGCTCGTTCTCTACCCGTACGGTAAAGCCGTCTGCCTCATTACCCCACCAGTCGTTCTCCTGCTGAAACTCTTCAAACTTCATGGGACGGGTTTTGCTGTAGTTCTTCACACCTTCCGGATAGGGGTGCTCGTAGAACCAGATATCCTGGGTGGGCTGGCCCTTGGTGAAGAACAGGATATTGGTCTTGATGCCGGTGTACGGATTAAAGACGCCATTGGGCAAACGCACAATAGTGTGGAGGTTGCACTCTTCCGTCAGCAGTTTTTTGATCTTGGTTTTCACGCCTTCACCAAACAGGGTGCCATCGGGCAGCACCACTGCCGCACGTCCACCGTCTTTCAGTATCTCAATGATCAATTGTAAGAACAGGTCGGCGGTTTCACGGGTTTGCAGTTCGGCAGGGAAGTTTTTTTCTATGCCGTCTTCCTCGGTGCCACCGAACGGGGGATTGGTGACAATCACATCCACCTGGTCATCCCAACTGGAAAGTGGCTTGTTCAGGGTGTTACCGTGTTTGATCTGTACCGGCACCTCAATGCCGTGGAGCAGCATATTGGTGGTACAGAGCAGGTGTGGAAGCTGCTTTTTCTCGACGCCGTGAATCTGCTTTTGCAGGGTCTGGTGGTCGCTAGCGGTTTTTACCTGGTCTTTCAGATGGTCCACTGAACAGGCCAGAAAGCCACCGGTACCACAGGCCGGGTCCATGATGCTTTCGCCCAGCTGCGGGTTGATGCGGTTGACCATGAAGCGGGTGACGGCTCGGGGCGTATAGAACTCACCGGCATTACCGGCGCTTTGCAGGTCCCGCAGAATCTGTTCGTAGATATCACCGAACAGGTGTCGTTCCCTGGAATCGGTAAAGTCGATCTCGTTAAGTTTGTTGATCACCTGGCGCAGCAGCGTGCCATTCTTCATGTAGTTAAAAGCATCGCTGAAGGCTTCTTTCACGACAAAACCCCGTGGGTTTTTATCCACAGGGGCCACCAGGTGTTTCAGCTCCGGAAACAGGTCGTTGTTGATGAAGCCCAGCAGTTCATCGCCGGTCTTACCCTGCTTATCCGCCGCCCAGTTGCGCCAGAGGTACTCTTCGGGGATCGGTGAACGGTAATTGTCCAGTTCGAACTCCAGCTCCTCTTCCTGGGCATCGAAGACCTTGAGGAACAGCAGCCAGGAAAGCTGGCCGAGACGCTGGGCGTCGCCATCGACACCGGCGTCTTTACGCATGATGTCCTGAATGGATTTGATCACGGAACTGATGGACATGGGATTCTCTAAATCGGTTCAAAGGGGGTGGCCACAGCGACACCGGTTCTGGAGAAAGCTTATCTTCCCCTCCAGGTGTCACCGTGGCACAAAACAGTATTACGCTGAGCGGTAGATTTCCGCTTCCAGCTCGCTGATGGCCTGCTCGTAATCCGCCGGTTTGCCAAACCCTTTTTTTACAATCTCAATGGGTCTGCCAATGGCGGTAAAGGGAGCGACCTTCAGTACGTTCTTGTTCTCAATCTCCTGGACACCGGCATCGGCGTATTTTTCCAGCAGGGAGTTCAGAACAGTCTGCGCCGTGTCGGAATACTTGGTGAAGTAGTTACGCTTCTTCACGTTCTCCGCCCGCTCCTTGCGGGTCAGTGGTGGCTGGTCGTAGACCACATGACAGATCAGGTCGAAGGGGTCGAGGTCTTTACCCACTTCATCGGCCAGCACATCCCACAGGATACCTTCGTTCTCCAGCTCTTCAATAATGGCCTGTTTGCGCTCGGCAGACTGCCATTTTTTGATGAACTCATCCAAAGAGCTGAACTGTCGGGCCAGCGTCTTGCGTGTGTAGTCCCGGAAGGATTCGGTGACCAGCTTGCCATCGGTATCGTAGTACTGTACCCGCTCAGCGATAGCCTTGACCGTGACCCCGTTGACGTGGAACTTACGCACCTTGTTCTCTTCGTCGAAGTCCGACGTGTCACTATCGGCCTGTGTTCCGGTTCTATCGGAATGGTCTCTCTCGCTTTTCCCTGGTTCCTCGTCAGCCGTTATATCTGCTTCTTCTGAACTTGGGTCGTTGAGCAGGTCATCCAGATCAGAGTCTTCGTTGTTGACGGTCTCGGGATCGGTGTTGATCACCTTTTCCGGGATACCGTCGAAACGCTCATCGGCAAACAGCTCGGTGTCTTTCTTGAAGTCGAGGATGGTAAACCAGAGTTTGTTGTAGCGGTCATCAATGCGGGTGCCACGACCGATGATCTGCTTGAACTTAGTCATGGACTGGATGGACTGATCCAGCACCACCAGCTTGCAGGTTTTGGCATCTACACCCGTGGTCATGAGCTCGGACGTGGTGGCGATGACCGGGTAGGGCTTTTTCGGATTGATGAAGTTATCCAGCTGCGCCTTGCCCAGCTCATCGTCCCCGGTGATTTTCATCACGTATTTTTCGTTTTTGGCGACCTGGTCCGGGTTCAGGTTCACCAGCGCCCGGCGCATCCGCTCGGCATGGTCAATGTCGTTACAGAAAACGATGGTCTTGGCCATGGGATCGGTGCGCTTCAGGTAACTGGTGATCGTCTGTGCCACCAGCTCGGTACGCTCATCAATCACCAGTGTGCGGTCAAAGTCCTTCTGATTATAGATACGGTCATCAATCGCTTCACCGTGCTTGTCGGTCTGGCCTTTGGTGGGTCGCCAGCCTTGCAGGTCTACATCCAGGTCAACCCGCACCACCTTGTAAGGCGCAAGGAAGCCGTCTTCAATGCCCTCTTTCAGAGAATAGGTGTAGACCGGTTCTCCAAAGTAATCGGTATTGGAGACTTCATCGGTCTCCTTGGGGGTAGCTGTGAGGCCGATCTGGGTAGCACTGTTGAAGTATTCGAGAATTTCACGCCAGGCGCTGTCTTCCGCAGCACTGCCCCGGTGACATTCGTCGATAACGATCAGGTCAAAGAAGTCAGGATCAACCTGCTTGTAGGCTTTCTGGTGCTCTTCCGGCCCGGTGAGCGCCTGATAAAGCGCCAGATGGATTTCATAGGCCGGGTCAACAGTGCGCTTGGTCACCTTCGTCATCGCAGACCCGAAGGGCTGGAAGTCATTCGTTTTAGTTTGATCCACCAGCACATTGCGATCCGCCAGAAACAGGATGCGCTTTTTACTCTTGGCCTTCCACAATCGCCAGATGATCTGGAACGCGGTGTAGGTTTTGCCGGTACCGGTGGCCATTACCAGTAATACACGGTCCTGTCCCGCAGAAATTGCCTCTACGGATTTATTGATGGCCTGTAGCTGGTAATAGCGGGGTGACTTGCCGCTGCCATCGTCGTAGTAATCCTGGGTGATAATGGGCAACTGTTGTTCGGTGTAGCCCTTCCATTCGCAGAACTTCTGCCAGAGTTGCGCCGGTGTCGGAAAGTCTTCAAGGCGGATTTCAGTTTCAAGGGCGGCGGGATTGGTTTTGTCATGGAAAACAAACCCATCGCCGTTCGACGCAAAGGCAAACGGTACATCCAGCAATCGGGCATAATCCAGCGCCTGCTGCATACCCTTGCCGATTTCATGCTGATTGGCCTTGGCTTCCACCACTGCCAGCGGCAAGCCGGGCTTGTGATAGAGGGCAATATCTGCCGACTTCACCTTCTTGCGCGCCGCTGCCTGGCCACGAACTACCACCTTGCCATCCCGCAGTTTCACTTCCTGCCGGATTTGGGTCATATCGTCCCAACCCGCTTGTTTAATGGCGGGGAGGATGAACTTGGAGATGATGTCAGATTCAGTGAGTCTGGATTTGTCGATGGCCATACCTGGGTAACCGGTCACTGTCTTTGATGACGCATTTTTACACAGTTGGACAAGTTTAAGTAGTCGGTGTCGTTTAGGTAAAACACTTACTGTCTTCTATCTGATTTCCGGCTTTTATTTGATGCTGGAACTGTTACCCGGCAACAACCTCGGATATCCGGACTTTTCAGGTACATTTACGAAAAAAACGAAGACGCGGAATGTAAAGAATATGATCTTGCAGAACGCTCCCCAACATTTATCTAACATCAGTTTCATAGCCCTTCGCTAATGGTAGTTTTCCGGCAACGCTACTTCTTCTTCCCTTCAATCGTTATGTTTTGAATGGATAAAAAGATAAAATGTACACATCAGCCGCACCATGGATTAAGTGCTCTAGCTGACAAAGTATGTACTGATCAGGAGCAAGTCATAATGGAATATGACATCCAGTCGCATCTGTATCGAATTCCCTCAAGCGTTGTTAGTTGTCTGACAGGCCCCGATCATGAAACCGCGATTATGGCCGTGATTCCCGGAACCCCGACAGGTAAAAGTCGTCCACGCCTGACACGCAAGGGACGAGCCTACACACCAGCGAAAACAGTGTTGGCCGAAGAACATGCCCGGACCGCCGTTATCAGTCAGACGGGCTGTAAGCGATTGGAAGGTCCTGTCGCGCTGGAAATACTGACAGTTATGCCAATACCGGTGAGCTGGTCAAAGAAAAAACAAAACGCAGCCCAGGCCGGTGAAATTCGTCCGGCAGTAATGCCCGACTTCGATAACCTTGCCAAGTTGTATTGTGACGCCATGAACGGTGTCTGGTGGCAGGATGACAGACAGATTGTCGATGGTCGCTGTATCAAGTGTTATGGCGCTGATCCGTTTGTCATTATGTGGTGCTGGCAGGTTCAGTAGCCTCTCGAAAAAATGATTTATTGAAGATGGTGAAGCAAGAGAAAGTCATCTTCAGGTTTTGTCAGCGTCAGGGCGAATATTACCAAGCTGCCCATCAGCAGAATCGAATATTGGAAGCCAGCAATTCAACCTTAAGGTTCATTGTTCGCAAATCACATTCCTCAAGGCAATCAGGCTTCCCATCAACGTGACAATCACATTTTCCTTTCCTGAAAGGACACTACTTAAACCGATACAACACGCTCATAGTCAGCATATTGCTCTCGATCTTTACCTTCGCACCATTGCTATAGAACTTGAAGGTGTCGTAGTGAGTGCTGCGATAGTCCAGACGAAGACTAAGACCAGCCATAAGGTCTTTAAACTCTGCACCGAATCCCCAGACAACCCCCTCTTCCTTTTCATTAGAGGAAGAGCTGGATGACGGACCAGTAAAGCGCTCTTCGAATTTTGTCCTGGCTACGCCCAGTCGAACGTAAGCATCAATACCCGGATAAATTTCAGTACCGCCAATCACTGAAGCTGAGAAGGTATTCTTAGCCTCGCCTTCTTCCACCAAATTACCAACCTGATGTCGCAGAGCAATATCATGATTAATCGCATCGGCTTCTACAGCGACAAAGGCTGAACCGTAATATTCAGGGCTCTCAAGGCGATACCCGAGCGTAATCATATAAGCAGCTGTGGTGTCGTCATCATCGAAACCACCCAGCGTTCCAGAGCTTGTGCTGAGATCCACATCAAGGGAGGTCTGGCCTGCCCCCACCCCCATATAAAACTCAGCCCAGGCTGGAGAAGCCAATAGACAGAGTAGAACCAATATCTTTTTCATAACTCATTCCTTGTCATCGTGTCCGACCGAATGCTGCTCACCCGTTCAACATTAGCTATGTAAGTTACAACTTCTGCAATCTGTCAATCTGTAAGGTCTTAGAAAGGAGCTAGAGCGGCTTAGCAGGCTATAGGGCAGGCAGAGTGCTGTCACGCAACCGTCAAAAACTCTGGCGGAGAAAGCAAAGTCTTACTCGCAATGTCAAAAAACAATCTGAAGAGACGCATCACTCTGTTAAAGCGTCCACTGGAGGCACCAAATGACTAGAGTTCACTTCAGCCGAGCACATTGTAAATTGTCTGACGGCTTACACCGTACTCTTCCGCAAGCGCTTTCTTGGACTCGCCCGCCTTGATCCGTTTTTTTACAGTGGCGACCTGATGCTTTGACAGTTTAGGGCTGGCCCCCATTTTCTTACCTCGTTTCTTCGCGGCAGCGATCCCTTCCCGCTGTCGTTCCCGAATCATGCTGCGCTCGAACTCAGCAAACGCCCCCATCATTTGAAGCATCAATCGTTGCATAGGATTTTCTGATCCGGTGAATGTCAGATTTTCTTTGTGAAACTGAATGGTGACACCACGCACTGTCAGGTCTTCAACCAGGGTTTGCAGGTCTTTCAGATTACGGGCAAGACGATCAATAGAGTGGACGTGTAGCATGTCACCACTGCGAAGATGGTTAAGGCAGGCCTGTAACTGGGGACGTTTAGTATCTTTGCCGCTACAGTGATCTTCAAAGCTTATATCCAGCGTTGCGCCGTCAAGCTGGCGTTCTGTATTCTGATCAAGGCTGCTGACCCTGATATAACCAACATGCTGTCCTTTCATTAAACTCCCTCTTCATCATCTCTGGCGTGTAAAATAAGGTCTTGTGTTCATTAGACAGCGCGTAAAAAAATAGTTTCATGACCTTTTTGGACACCATGAATCAATGACTTGCCGAACGATGAGATTGTGTAAAACAAGTCTACTCAGTTGGACATGGTTATTGTTTCCGAATTGATAAGTGGAATTTTCCATAGGGATTTAGGTTAAAACGGAGATACACAAGGAATGGGCGGATATCTCAGTGGCAGGCCAGGAAGTGGCAAACCGAGCGTTGAAGACTGTATCAATCTCAATGTGTGTTATCTGTATCGAGAAGGGCTACTGGAGCCTGGTAGTGAAACGGTACTGCAACATCGTCGCGGTGGTAGCTTTCTTGTTCAATGCCGCGAGAACTATTTTGGCTGGCCGTTATGTGTCTCAATCACCTGGGCAACCATAGGTTCCGACAAGGAGCGTACCGAACATAACCAGGTCATTGGCGTTGAGTTTGTTGATGTCTTGAAAGGTAAAGCCAGACGGCCCTATTTCTACTGTCCGTTTACGGAGAAACGGGTGGGAGTATTGGTGATGGGGAATCGTGGTTTTGGGCATCGCACATTCTATGGCTACGACTACAAAGCACAGCGCATGGGCCATACTGACAGGGCTTTAGATAGTGCGGCGAAGATCAAGAAAAAGCTGGGTGGCTTTAATTTGGATGAGGCCGTGACTGACGACCTGATTAAGCCAAAAGGTATGCATAAAAATACATTTGCCCGTTATGTTGATAAACACAGACGGGCAATCGCACCTTTAGCCTGGCGACTGGCTGTTATATCTGGATATTGAAGTCAGCCGATGCTTGAGGAAACGAAACTTGTGAGTAAACACCAGTGTCATTGACGCAGCTGCTCCATGGCAGTTTTCACCTGATAAGGATTGAACATCCGGGCTTTGCGTTCTGACCAGTTTTCCAGTTCCCTCGCCATGTCATCTTCTGATTCGATGTGTTTGTTATCTGCCAACCAATGGACAGACGCCAACAGCTCCATGCCAAAGGGCGTTTCAAACCCTTCAATCAACTTGGCCACACGATCAAGCCGCTGCCGCGCATCTTCATCCGTACCGATGTACGCTTGCGCTTCCTCAATCGCACCCGGCATGAGTTCTACGACCTGTTCCGGGTTTTCATTGTCGCCATAACCACTGATGTAATGCCCTTCGAGCTTTTCCAGCAGGAATCGGATATTCGTAGCGTAGGGACCGTAGTGGTATTGCTTGTATTTGAGTTTCAGGGGCTCCCCTTCAACCTGAAGGAAATAAGCAAGTTTGTGTACTTCAAGTAGCGTCAGCGCATAATCAAGCTGCTTGTACTGATCCATCAGCATGATCAGCAACGCGCGGGCTCGGGTCATACCGGGCTTTTCAGTATTCACAGGCTGGTCTTTGGCCGCCGGGGCACCCTTCGGCTCATACAGATATACGACAACGTCTGGCAGCTCGCTGAACGCCTGTTCTATACGCGGCTTAACCTTGTTCCAGTCCAACCCTCCAAGGCCACAGCCCAACGGTGGAATCGCAATGCTGCGGATGCCGTATTGCTTGATGACATCAATCAGCGCCACCAGCCCACTTTCCACATCCTCCATTCGTGACGGGTTCCGCCAGTGTCGTTTAGTGGGGAAGTTAATGATATAGCGGGGGTTGATCATTGCGCCGGTTTCAAACACGTTCATTTTACCCGGCACGACCTCACCTTCCTTACAGGCTTTGTGGTAAGCGTCATAGTTAGGGGGAAACGCTTTCTTGAACTGAAGCGCGATCCCTTTACCCATATAGCCATCACAATTAACGGTATTAACGAGTGCTTCCGCGTCCGCCTTGAGCAGATTGCCTGTTGTGAGTTTGATCATGTCAGCCTCCCTGATAATACCATTGTGGCACTGGATGAACCGTCGGATGATGTATATCCGGAAATTGGGCCAGTATGGCTTTGACCCTGTCTGCCATGGTTTCGTTCAATACCGCTATTCCCTGGATCATATCCCATGGTAATGACTGATAAATCAAGAACTCGGCCTGTTTACGGCGTTTGCGGTCGTTATCCTCTGCAGTATCAGACCAGTCACGCCCAAGAATGACATGCCAGTCCAGCTTGTCGAGGCTGTCCAGTGTATCAAACCATTGGGTGAAGGCAGCGATACCGTGCCCGTCAGAAAACACGAAACCGATATTACGGGCTGCGACATCTTCTGCTCGGGCTATCAGGTAAACCAGTGGTTCCACACCTTCATCATAGCCTTCAACACCGCCTTTACCGAGCTTGTACAGCATCGGGGAAAGCGGTCCCAGGTAGAACGGCAAATAATCATGGATAACACCACCGGGGCCACAATGAATCGACCGATGGTAGCGTTTTTCCTGAATGCTGGAATCATGAATCGTACGATAGGGCAGCCCATCATCAGGCGTGTGTAAAGGCGCATGAAGAGCCTCACGGCGCAACAGGGTGTCCAGATTGTCGATATGCGTCAACCGAAAAAGGCGAACCTTGGGCGGCACCGTCATGTTGTTTTCCTTCATTCACACATCCAACGCATCAGCACTGATGTACCATCCTACCAGCCTTTACATAGCTGCCTTTCACAGGGTTCGCCATCATGATCGCCATCTATTTGTGTCCCCGGACAGTTATCCAGGTAGAACCTTGCTTCGGCACATGACGTCATTTGCGAACAGTGCGTTTTGCCATTACAGCTAAAGGCCGGTGTCCGGCTCGATTCCCTGGTTTCGAATACTGACATGATGTTCTGTGGCTGCGGTACAACATCGCGCTCAGACAACTCCTGATAACCATAAACTGCCCCGGCAACCACACCGATAAGAACCAGTCTGCCAATAAACCGGTTAACAGTCCGCTTTTGGTAGTGATTTTGTCGTGATCTGGGTGCTACCTTTTGAACCCCATCAATCGAACAATTAGTCGCCCGCTGTTTGCCGTTGCTTTGCTGTTCAACATCGAAGTTAATGGTGTCACCCACCCTGGGCTTCCTAGCCAACCCCTTCAATGCCGAAATATGGATAAAAACATCGTTACTGAGTTCGTCTGACTGAATGAATCCAAACCCACGATCATCATTCCACGACTTCAAACGCCCCTTATACATCGTTACCTCTTATTGTTGTGATGACGTGAACAGCTTGCAAAAAAGCCAGTTCGAACTGCCGGGAAAACACCAGCCCCCCCTAACCTGTAGCGACTACCTTCAGGTGTGCTAGAAATTCGCACGCCATTATGTAACAGAAACAGAGCCCACTAAACAGCGCCTGACACTGAATTAATGACCTTCAGTGTCATGTTTGAGACTCGATAGATTGGGTGGACGGTGATGAATCGTTAACGTCAGACTTTGCTTCACTGGCCATGTCATGAACTACGGGCAATCACAGACGTTTTTTTGTTTAGTGGGGCATGGTGAGGGGTAAACCGCTCGTCACGTCATCAAACCCTATAGGAAATGATGACGTGACGAATGTTCTTTCAGTCACTGAGGTTAATAGGAATCAGTCGTCCATTGTCATCTTCGATCATTCCTTTATTCAGCAAATTGGTACGCACACGAGAAAAGTTCCGCACGTCAAACCCTTGTGCTTTCAAGTCATCACGGATAACAGCGGCCTCGGTTGACTCCCCTTGTTTCATGCGACAACGAATAGCCTGCCACATGACTTCTTCCTTTTTGCCCAGTTTGGGATTATTCCGTTCGGGGCTGGGTTGCCTGTCGGTATCGACCAGCACACCGCTGGTGACAGGGCGACCTTTGGCATCATGAATACCCAGCTCTACACTGCGCAACTCTAATGTCTTGGCGGCTGGAGATTCACTGTCTTTCATTTTTGTATTGCTGATCGTAACAAGATTGGAGTCACCATCACGCCTGATATGATATTCCGCATCGACAGCCCCTTTAAGACTTGAAGCACCACGGGCTCTCAGGCCATCGCTATGACCGGTATGATGAACAAGGAGAGCGCTACAGTTGAATCGTTTGATCAACTGGTCCACCTGGCGAACCAATAGTCCCATTTCACTATTGTTATTTTCGTTTCCTGTGGAATTTCGCGCCAACGTGTCGAAAATAATGAGCACAGGCGTAGCCTTTGCTTCATCAACCATCTGCTCTATTTGTTCACTGAGAGACTCCATGGCTGTCGGGCTCATCAGGTCAACAGCACCATCAGACATCAGCAGGGGGCACTCTGACATGTCGACATCATAGGTAATCGTCCATGCCCTAAAACGACGCTTCAAGCCTGACAGTCCTTCTCCCACGATATAAAAGACGGCACCTTGTCTTACATCGTGTCCATGCCACTGCTTTCCGGTTGCAATACAGGCGGCCAAATCGACAGCCAGGAATGATTTGTAACTTGAGGGTGGTGCGAACATAAGCAATAGCGTGTTCGCTTCTATATAGTCTTCAACCAACCACTCAGGGATCTCTATATTTTTAATGAGATCGCCAACCTTCTGAAATGTAATCGTATGCGTGTCATATGACTGGGATATGGCCGCTGAGCTTGAGGCTTTTGGTGTTGTTTGCTCGGGAAAATCCTCGCTATCGCCATCCAGTATTTTTCTGGCGTATGCCAATGGGTTTTCGATTTGTTTTTCGTGGGTCATTCCCGATCCCTTTTTGTTTTGACTGCCTTCGCTTTTCCAGGCAGCGGCTTGCCACTGTTAAACAGTTCATAGACATCGTAGGGAACATAGCCTTTTTCCATCAGTCGATACGCTTCTTCCCGGTATTCGGGCGCAATAAATATCAGCGATAGATAAAAGCTGTGATTACTCAATAACACGACAGTTTTTCCACTGACGGTAATTTCCAGCGGCGTTGTCGGTCTGGATGTCATGCCTGTACATTCCGTGTTTAAACCAGATAAGCAGGACGCCGGGCGTTTAACCCAGCGGACCTGAAACAACGATTTGGTTTCCTGAATGCTTACCTAAGTGAAATTAAAGAAAGATTGGCAGCAAATCCCTGAGCGGGATTTGCTGAGCACCTCTATCCGATAGCTACCTACTCATCATGTGAAAAGAAAGAGTCGTAACACATTCTTGAGCAGGATTTGCGGAACACCTCTCGCCAATCGATACCTATTCATCATGCGAAAAGCATGAATGCCACTCCGTATACACGGATAGGCATAGCGCTTGAAATACATCACCCGGCCATCCTTTAAATGGTACGGATCAACCCAGTCGATAATGTGGATTTCTTTCTTGCGGAGTTCGCAAACTTGGTTACGCAGGTTACCAGTGATGAATCGATCGCCGGTGGACAAAAGTAGTCCCTGCGGCGGATATACCTGTTCCTGGCGTAAACCTGAGAAACCGGATTCAAATAATGCCAGCAAAGTCAGTTCAAGTAGCGAAGGTCGTACTGAATGCGTATTGATATAGTATGCGTCAGTGCTTGCTTCTTTGACGCAAGCCCGTTCTACACTGTTCTTATTCATGCTTTCAGTCATTAGCAGGCCTCCCTAGCTGCAGCATTACACGACTCTATATTGGATTCGTAAATGAGCTGCTCTCTCAAGACAGCAATACTGGCATCGCACTGCGCACAAAGCGTGCGTTCTTTTTTGGTATATGGTTTCATGAGGTTTCCTGTAATACCCTCGCCGGGTTACTCAGTGCCCGCTGGTAACCTGGCTTTTAGTTATTGGATCGTGTCTTCCCGACGCTGCGTTTCCCACTGATCAAGCGACGACACCAGAAACCGCACACAGCGCGCCCCGAGCTGTATTGGCTTGGGAAACTGTATTTCTTCGTCGTTTATCCAGCGGTAAAGGGTGGTATTACCAATCCCATAGCGTGATAGGACCTCTGTTCGACTGAGGTATTTCGGACTTGCTTTCGACATGCGCAATTCTCCTTTATGTGCCTTGGTTTGTGGGGACATTCCACTGGCGACTTAAATACGCATATCACATAGCAACTTGCCTTGTACGCTCCCTGCGTGATGCTGACACATCGTCATATTACGGCTCTGTATACTGCTCCCTATAACCCAATTGCCGGTTGCTAAGGCTTTCATGTGTATATCCTCTGGCTGTTTTTATTTTTCCCTAAACATCTACTGCCACTGCATGTACACCTATTTATTTTTCACCCCTTGATTGCGGGGGGGGGGGGACGTAAACCTGACCTTGTTAGCTCAGGTCGCTCTTATAGTTCTACCAGAGATTTTTTTTACACATAATCACTATAATTTTTTTATACCCCTATAGATTTTTCCCCCCCCCATAAATTTTTTATAGGGTTAATCCATCGTCATTTTTCGTTACTGTATGGTGTTCACGACACAATGGCTGTGTTTGTAAAAAAGGAGTAGAACATGAATAAGACTGTGGATTCGTCACACCCTATATTCAGCTTTGGACAGCGAATTGCCGAGTGGAAAGAAAAACACCTTGCGGGACTGCCGGTTCTACAAACCAGTTACTGGGACATTGAGCCAAATGGACAGTTCGGTGTAATAGGATCACACCCACAGTTCATTGCCGATTACATTAACGCGGGGTTGCACAAACACATGCGCGAACGCCTGTGCTTGGGAACTATATCCTGGGTCAATGCGGAAGGATGGCATGTGGAACATTGCCGCTGGCTGCGCGAATGGGACTTGGCTCATCGCCCCACACATCTGGAAGCACCCTTTAATGATTATCCATTAACCTGCTTTGATATGGTAATGTATAACGGCCACCGCTGGATGATCGCCAATGTCGCCGCATGGCTACCTCAGCGCATGTGTCATCAACGCAGCGTACAGCAATCCAATATGATGACTCAGGGGAATATGGAGTCTCGCGGGCACTTGAAAGCGATGAAAAAGAAACATGGCGAAGACTGTCTGTTCCATACCGGAGACCCCTGTATACCCCCTCCGGACAAACCGGGTAATGTTCTTAGCTTCATTGATGTTGAACCTAAAGGTCCTAATCAATATGCTGAGTACACCATGGAAGATGACACAGAGCTAACCGGCCCACAGCTTCGTGTATTGTGTTATATCGCAAAGGGCTATTCGGCAGAGCAAATTAAAGAAAAATTGGACGCAGCCGGTGGCGGAGGCTCTCAAGCTAATATTAGCCGTCACAAGGAAAAACTGACTGATAAGCTCGGTTTAAAGAGTTCTTCCCAGAAAAACAAACTGACCGGTAGAGACTTCTGGGACAAACTCACCATGATGGGAATTCCCAATACCATCACCCCCATGTTTACCAAAACACCTGTTAGCTTTCTGCCAGACACTGATAAATAACGATCACTTCTCATACCCCTTAAACGCCACTTCTGTGTTATTTTCAATACGCTGCTGGATCACATGGTCCCGCAGCGCTTGATACAGGGCTACAAAACGACTTCTTCATCCTTAGTTACCACGGAACGGTAATGAGCCATGTCTACGAGCTTAACATCAACACCTTTGAGAATTTTGTCTAGCAAAGCATCGTAACGCTTCATACTTTCCCGCTTCTCTGGCAAATGTTCATGACGGTCATAATGTTTGATATCAACACCGGTCT
Organism: Kistimonas scapharcae; assembly: GCF_039540975.1. NCBI lineage: Bacteria > Pseudomonadati > Pseudomonadota > Gammaproteobacteria > Oceanospirillales > Endozoicomonadaceae > Kistimonas > Kistimonas scapharcae. The sequence goes on along the minus strand of NZ_BAABFL010000423.1, from coordinate 3,241 downwards.
GGCCGTGCGACTGAAGCAGGTTTCGCTGCTCCCTGCTCACCCCCGCATCAATCAGCAGGTTTTTTACTGTGCGCCGCAAATCCCTTGCCGTAAACCATTCAGGAACCGTTCTACCTTCACGTTCACAGCTTGCAGCCAGTTGATTGTTGTACCGTGTAAACGCGGTTTTCAAAGAGTTGGGGTCTATTGGCACCAGTTCTCCCTTTGACTCCTTGCTCCTGCTCTTAACACCGGTACAGAATGGCCAGGGATAGCCAGCCGTAACCGCTTGCACTTCTTCAATGATATCCAGTGCTCGCCGGCTCAACGGCACAACATGAATTTTTTCCCGCCCCTGACCTTTGCGGTCACGGAGCGTTACACAATGTCTGACAAAATCAAAATCTTCCCAGCGTGCGCGGGATAATTGCTTTGGCCGCTGTCCCCCTGTAGCAAGCATAAAGCGGATGAACCGTGACATGACAAAACCAACATACTCAGCCTTAGTGATCTCGTCCCATAACTGTTTTACTTCCTGATGGCTCAGTACACGCTCGCCCACATTGTTAGCCCGCGTGTTTTTCCTGGTTGCCGCTACAGGGTTATGCTGGATAAAGAAACGCTTATCCCCGACTCTGGTCGGGTCATAATCGCTCTTCATGCCGTAATTGAAGATAGCGTGAAGGATTGCCCTGATTCGCACAGATTCGGCCTCAGAGCCCCGGTTATGGATGGCTGCGAGTATGACGACAATATCATCCGGGGAGACATCTTTCGCTTTCTTGGCCGCGATCAGGGGATAAGCCTTGATTACGTTCTTTTTCATCGCCTGACGAGACTGGTTTGCCGACTCCTTGCCCTGCCGCTCCTGATCTTGCAGATAGGCTTCAATCAGGTCTGACAACGTGCCTTTGCAGGCCTCTGCTTCCAGTTCACGCCGTTGATTTTCTTCCTGTTGTTGCCGAGCCCGTTCCTGTTCCTGAAGATAGCTCTTCAAGTCGCACCCATTCTCCCGGGGAATACGGGCTAATTCCCGTACCTTGTCCCGACACTCTGCCAGCGTATATCCGTTACCGTCACGGGTAGCCTTGTACTGACCAATCTTGATTAACGTTGCCTTGCCTTCCAGCCGAATGCGGTAATACGCCTCGATATTTCCGGCACCCCTACGTTTGAAGAACAACACACCATCGCCACGGCCACCCACTGGTTCGCTGGCAATCTTTTTAAGACTTCGCAGTTGCGTATCGGTTAATAGTCGCATCGTTATCCTTTGCATCAATTCGAAAAGCGGTGTTGTCATTTGTGAACGGCGACCAGTCCTTTATTTGGTCACCGTTTTGGTCGCCGTTCGTGTCGGGCTGAAACGGTTTTACAAAGTATCACATGAGAGCAGAAAATAAAGTTTTATATTTAAATACAATCAGTTAGCGGACTTCAAGGAATTATACGGAATGGTAAAAATATAATATTTGCAACTTGTAATCAGTAGGTCGAGGGTTCGACTCCTTCAGCCGGCACCAATTTCAGGTTTCGCAATAAGCGACACCAGACCACATCAGACAACAGAAAAGGGCGATTAAACAAAGGTTTATCGCCCTTTTTGCTATTTTGAATTTGTTACTTGATTCAGCCTGAGTCTATCTCGGAACGCCCCTGAATCGCCCCTTTTTTTATTCTACGCCCCTCGTTCGCCCCTCATCCCCTTCGAATTGTTAGTGATAGTATCTGGAAATTACGTCTGTACACGCGTACTCATGTACACACACATAATTTATCAACAGAGTATGAGTAGCGCAGATTTAGACGCGAAGGAATAAAAGAGAGATTTTGCTGACTAACACTTCAGGCTGAGGAAGCACTCAATCCCCAGGTTTCGAGGCCAACCGCCTTGGTACATATTTCTCGGTAGTCTCATTAATCCAGCCACCATAGTGACGGTTGAGCATTTCAATACCCGTATGCCCCATCTGATTAGCTATCCACCAGAGATTATCGTTATCCCGGATCATCATATGTGCATAGGTATGCCGTGTCTGATAAGGGTTGCGATAGCGCAGCCCTGACTTACCGATAGCAGGAAGCCACGCCCGTTTGCGTAGCTGAGTGTCATTGTGCCAGTGAATATTGGTTCGTGGGTTGTGAAATACAAAGTTACCCTCCTGGTAGGTATATGCTTTCTGGGCCTCCAAGGCTTTCAACGCTTCATCCAGCAAGAACACCTTTCGAGCATTGATTCCTTTACTGGCTGTTTTAAGTTCATCCATATGCCCATAGACCATGGCTTGATCAATCAATACTTCACGATTATCAAAGTCCACTTTCTCCCATTTCAGACCAATCAACTCACTTGTACGAAGCCCCGTATAAAATGCAAACTGGTAGAGATTTTTTACCTGCCCATCCATGTTATCAAGCAAAATTGCTATTTCCTCCTCTGTAAAAGGATCCACTTTGAAATCACTTTTTTTAGAGTCTCTGGTAAGAAACTGATCGAGATTAATAATGCGAGCAGGATTGTCTTTGATAACCCCGTCAAGCATTGCATCATCAAGCGCCTGTTTCAGAGGAATGATCAGATTATTGATAGTCTTTCGCTTATTTCCCTTCTTGCTGCTCCTCAAAAAAATCCAGTCTCGCAACATTCCCGCCGTGATATCGCAGGCCAGAATATTGCCAAACTCTGGCTTGAGTTGATTGTTCACAATATTCTTCAGAATTTCATACGATTTCGGCCGTATCTGTGACTTCTGCCGCTCTAGCACTTTGTCCAGATAAAAACCAATGGTCTTATTGGGACTCTCATACTGTCCAAATTGCCTGCCCCTATCCGAGCCTGGAAAATAGTTGGAATAATGGAATTCATGGGTATCTATATCATATCTGATACGAGATAACAGATTGCCAGCCGCCTTGATATTACGTTTGACGGCTACCTCAAACTCACGAATACTGCTTGCCGTGGTTCCGGGTAAAGGGATTCGACAGAAGTTCTCCCTGCAGCGTACACCTCGATAATAAAAGACCATCCTTATTGTAACGGATCGCTTGAATTCTCTGAATTCCACTCCCGACGGAAGATCAAACGATAAGCTCACGGTACGCCCTCCTTAGCCTGATCGCACACTCCTGGACGCCCACTGATTAACGGCTTCCAGATTGACCCATGTTGTGCCATCAGCGTAAGTACTCAAAAACTCCTGTGCAGACCACATGGCAGCCAGCATGAGGCGTATTCGATAATATTTGCCAGTCTCGGAAT
>NZ_BAABFL010000422.1:0-18808 GCF_039540975.1 Kistimonas scapharcae | reverse complement strand
TTTGCCTGAAGAGCACAGGGGACGCTCTCTTCATTCAATTTAGCCTTACTTCTTCAGATCGTTAAGCGGGAGTTAAGGTTCCACAATGCTATTTTTGACATAATCACCCCATGCCTAAAACATGGGCTGATCGTCATTATAGCGTTCTGAGAACTCCTGTTGATTCATGATATTTGATCCAGTAACCGACCCTGTATCCTGACGGTAGTACTTTCTACACCAGCTTCAATGACATTAATCAAGTCAGCAAACTGATCTGCTGGTGCAGATACTTTCACATTGGAACTGAAGTTTAGCTTCCTGAGCCTCAGTTTCCCCGCGATCAGTGATGTATCTTTCACAATAGCGTTTTCGCTTATACCCTCTCCAAGCATATAAGCTTCATAGTCATCACGATGCTCATCACCGAGATAACTGGCGGCAAACCCACCAACTTCCACAACATTACTCTGGTCAGTCTTCATGTAGGTATACAGCGCATTATGAAGATCGACTTTCTCTTCAGTGCTTAGCTCTGACTGATCAATGAACCTTGTGGTTGCCTCAAAAAAGTTCCGCGTCTGATGCTTTGCCTGTTGCGGAACACGTAGCCCAAGAAAGTTACTATAGAAATAACTGGCAGCCCGTCGCTCATCTTTTTGAGTGATATTGCTATCAAACACGTAAGCTGAAAAACGTGCAGGGTTTGGCTCATTTTCAGCCTCACCAACCTGCTCCTTCTCAACAAAAACACCGACTTTATACAATTTCGTTTGAGGCGTTAGCAGTAAGTTTTCAACGTACTCCATCATGACGTTGTCAGATTGAGCCCGTTCTATAAAACCTTCTTGCCTTTCCGCTTTAATAATGATCAGGCAATGCTTGGCATGCGGCCCCACCGTAGCGTCAATTACAACCAGCGTACCACCAGGCCAACCTTTGGATGTGTGAGCATCCGTATGTTTTTCTGCAAACCCTGCCGACTGCTCAATGAAATCAGTATTATCTGTCCGCAAAATATTGCACGCCCTTGCAAAACAGCCATCGGCAGTTGTATTGACAATCTCCATCTCAATACACTTAGAGCCCCGCCCAAGAACAGCTGTCAAACGCTCTTCGAGCTTACCTAATGCCTTTTCACCCAAAAGGGTCAACTCATGGCTGGTCACAGGCTCCACGCGTCCTTCGTCATCCGGAGGAAAGACGTTGTGCAGTATAATCCTGGATAAGTTGATATTTGTGAAAACGGCCGACATTTGAGCTCCCTACAGTCGCAGGCGATGGTTGTTTAGTACGCGCGAGTATAATCTTTGACGATACTCTCTTGAAGACCCATTTTAAAAGCCCTTTAAAAGCTCCAAGAAAGGCGCGGTAGAAACTTACCCGAACCTTCGGACGCTCAAAATAAAAACGCCTCAGAACGGCTCCGAGGCGCTGACAGTGAGATACGACCCAACCCGCCGATTTACTCCCCGTGCAACCTCTTCCAGGCCGCTTTCTTCTCACTGGCGATCTGCTCCAGGTTCTCCAGCCGCATCTTGCCGGGGTTGTAACCCCAGCCGGGGTCTATCCCTTCCGGCACCTCCTCGGTGCGGCCGGTGCGCTTGTCCTGCCAGGTGCTCGTCTTGATGTCGGGCGCGGTGGTGTTGCTCCTGCCCTTGATCCGTTCGTACTCCACCTTGCTGACCTGGCGTACCCGGCACTTGCAGCCCCAGCCGTTCTGGGGGGTGTGGGTGTCCCACCAGGGATGGTCGGAGGGCAGCAGCGTACCGCGCCAGCGCAGGTGCTCGGTACGATGTTCCAGGCTCGGGCCGGTCTCGTAGATCAGGTAAGGATGGGTACGCCGGGTGCGCTCGATCCGCTGCCACTGGCCATGGGCCCGCGCGGTGCGCAGGTTGGTGTCGTAGATCACCCTGAGCCGTCGGGGGCTGCCCAGCATCGCCTCCATGATCTCCCCGGTGACCGGATCCACCACTTCCTGCTGTCCCCACCATCCCTTGTCCTGGAGTACCGGGGTCAGGTCACGGGCAAAGTCCCGGAAGGTCTTGCCCTCTTTTAAGGCCTCTTCAACGGCCGTTTTAATGTCCGTTAAAATGTCGTACTGCATGGCCTTGGCCACGGTAAACACCGCCTGGTGTTCCTCCTGCCAGACATCCTTCCAGGCGAACGACGGCACGATCCCCTTGCGTTCCAGGTAGTCGGTCACCGCCTTCGGTGGTTTCTGACCAAAAACAAAATCCGCCATCAGCGCGCCCTCTCCCGTCGATTTTTCTCCTGCTGCTCTCGCCGCCGCTGCCTGAACCATTGATCCATGGCGCGGGCATGTTCGGCCTCACAGCCCGGGGAACAATACCGTCCCCCTGTCGTTTGCTGCCGACAATAGCTGCAGGTGTGTCGACGCCGACGGGCTATCTCTGCCAGCTCTTTGCGCTTGCGCGCCTGGTAGTTTCGGACAATAGCGTCGGCCTGCTGCTGGTCAGTCATCCACGTCACCGTGGGCGCGAGCCAGGTAGGTCGCCTCCGCCAGTCGCTGCATCAGCGCCGTGGCGTCCATGCCGCCCTCTTCCAGCAACTCCGGCAGGCGGGTGAGAAATTCCTCGTAACTCTCGCAGCTGTCCGCCAGCGCCTGGATCGGGTCGGTAACCGCCTGTATCACCGGTTCCCAGTCGGCCAGCAGTTCGTCACGGAGTTCGGCCAGGTCATCCTCCACCGGATCGGCGGGCTGCTCCCGGTTCAGTGCAGTCGTAGTTTCGCCAGGCTGCGGTGCCGCCGATGGCACACCGAGGATCTCCGCCCCCTCGTCCGGATCCGGCACGCCCAGCTTGTCACGGACAAAACTCTGTTCGACCCGCAGGCCCAGCTTCACCATCCGCTCAATGCTCTCGGTCCAGCGGGCCAGGTCTTCCGCCTCAATCACCGGCAGGCAGATCCGCGGGTACTTTTTCTGGGGGCCGTGGTTCAGGTCAATGTACCAGCGCACCAGGGAACGGTTAAGGGTGTTGCACAGTTGCCGGGCGTCGTCCACCAGGATGTCCCTGCGGACTTCATCGTGTACTTCCGCCTGGCTGCGGCTGCTGCCGGCGTCAGCGGTCATGGTCTGGCCGAGGACGCCCTTGCTGATCTGGCGGTCGGCCCAGTCGGCCATGTTCTCGAACAGGGTCTCCCCGCCGCTGCCCCGGGCGGACTCCACCAGTTCCAGCTGCATGGACTCCGGGATCGCCGCGCCGGCATCCGTGGCAATGTTGGCCACCGCGTTGACCAGCGTGGCGATCTCCTCGTCGGTGGCATTGCGGCCGTACTTGCCTACCCGGATCGGCATGCCGAACACTTCCGCGAAACTCCACCAGTCCTTAAGGGTGTAGCCCTTGAGCATGTACATGGTGGCCGCCAGTCGCGCCAGGCCGTTGCGGATCGGCAGGCCGGACTTGATCCGCGGGGTATGGATCAGGTACTTGTAATCCGCCAGCCGTTCGCCGTCGGGGGTGGCGTCATAGAGGCGCAGCTCCCGGCCGGTTTCCCGGTCAAAACAGAAAAATCGCGGGTCTGCCCAGTGGAAGCCGTTCGGCTGCCAGCGCCCGCTGTCCGTACCCCACAGGATCTCGACCACCGAGAAGCCCTTGCCCAGTCCGTCCAGCAGGTCCTGCAGCATGTCGGAGAACTGGGGCATGCGCACCAGCTCGCGGATCTCATCGGCCAGCGCCACGTCCCGGGCGTCATCACTGGCGGACTCCACCGTGGGCACCAGTCCCGCCACCGCCAACTTGCGGGTGCGCAGCTGGCTGGCGTAGTGCAGGTCGCGTTCCTCCATCTCCTCGGCAAGGATCAGGTAATCCTCCAGGCTGCCCTCGATAGCGTTGCGCAGCACCGCCGCCAGGCGTTCCGGGGTCAGGCCGGTGGCGATGCTGTAGCCGGGAAACGGCTGGCGCACGCCGGTCATGTGGGCGCGGGTGATGTGTTGTGTCATCACCTGCTTGCTCGGGGTAAAGGGGCGTCCCGTCTTCGGGTTGATAATCCGGTTGTCACTCATAGCAGGCTGCCTCGGTTGGCGCGCAGGCCGCGGCCGGTGCGGATCTGGCGAGGTTTGATATCGTCCTTGTGGCGATCATGGCCCCGGACGGGGTGGTAGGCGTATTCGATGGTGTCCATCTTGCTGGCTGACCAGGCCATGCAGAGGGCAATGGCCGAATCACCGTGGCGTTTGTTCTTGCCACTGGACGTGTTTCCATCCGGCAACTTGGGTACGCCCCGGATGACCTGGATGGCCCGCAGATCAGACAGCACATCCTCATGCCTGGGCACCGCGATCATGTCATCTTCAAAGGCAGCCTTGAACGGCGGCATATTCTCCAGGTACCAGGCCTGGGTCATCTTGACCTCTTCGACCATGCCCGAGCCGTAGCGATAGCGCGCCTGTTCAGCCAGGTAGGCGCCATTACCACTGGCGTCCATCTTGCCGCCGCAGAACCGGGGCAGGCGATCGACAATATAAAAAAGCACCTGCTCCTGGTTCTTGAAAGGAACATTCTTCAGCTCGACGATAAACGGACATCGCCGTTTAAGATCCTGACCAATCTCCAGCGGGACAATGTCGGTCAAATCCCCCGTGCGGGCAAAGTCCTCACCGAAACAGTGCATTAAGGCAGGATTAAGGGCGTCTAAAAGCGGTTTAACCGTCTCTTCCAGCCAATCCTGCATGACAGCAATGCGCTGGCTTTCATCCCAGTTGTTGAACGCCTCCGTTCCCTCGAAGCGCAGCACCGGGGCCTCAACCATGCGGGACTCGATCAGCACGCGGGTCAGGTAGCTGCCGCCCGATGCCTTGGGCACGCAGAAGTATTCCTCCAGGGCGTCCTCTTTCGTGGCGGTGTCGTTGAGCAGGTTCTCCCGCCACCGGTCCTGGGCTTCCTGGCTCCAGGGCTGCCCGGACACCTGACAGATTCTTTTATAGAGGCCATCGTCCAGCGCGTCGTCCAGGGTGATGCGGTGTACGACAAAACGCTTTTTTCCGGCGCGGCTGTCGTTGATCAGCTCATTGAACAGGTTGTCGACACCGTTGTGGGTGCTGATCAGGCGCACCTTCGCGCCCCACATGGTCAGCGCCAGCGCGGCCTTGAGGACTTCCGCCAGCCGGTCATGGAAGGCCGCCTCGTCGATGGTGACATTGCCCTGCATACCCCGCAGGTTCTTGGGGTTGGAGCTGAGCGCCTGCACCTTGAAACCGGAGTGCGGGAAGTAGACGACGTAGGTCAGGATTTCCTTCTCATCATCGTCCTGGAAGATTTCCTCCCGGACTTCCAGCGCCGCCTTGTTGAAGGCACCGGCCCACATGGCGACAGCCTCGATAAACTCCCGGGCCATCTCCTTGTTGGAGCCAATGTAGAAATGGTTGCGACCGCCGGCTTTCTTGTCAGCAGCGGCGGTCAGGGTGGCGTCGGCGGCTTCCGCCCAGGTAATACCGGTCCGGCGGGACTTCTCCGCGATCTTGAGCTGGGACTCGTCCGCAATCCAGCGCTGCTGGTAGCCCAGCAGGACAGAATCAGTGGTGTCCATACTGCAGCCGGTAAGACTCTTTTGCATACAGTTGGCTCATGGCATCCGCCCTAGCCGTGTCCTTGCCCGTTTGTTCGTTGTATCGCTTCGGGTTCAGGCAGTGCCCCTGTCCGACCAGCCTGTGGCCCGTGGTGAGGGTGATGATGCAAATGGTGGTCATGCCCCGGACGATGTATTCCTCGTCACTGACCAGTTGTCTGATGTGGTCGTGATCAAAATCCAGTGTTGCCATGTCGGCCTCCTTACGCGATACCCAGGATCTCTTTCTTGATGGATGCAATGGTGCCGGCGGTCATGCCCTGGTTGACCATCACCTCCTCCGCTTTCGCCGCCGCCTCTTCTGCAAACAGCTGCCGGATCTCCTGTTCCCGCTTGTGGCTGGCCATGGCCGCCTGCTCAATACGGGTCAGGGCCAGCGCCAGCTGGTTGAGCGCCTTGGGCTCGATGGGTTTTTCGGACTCACTGGCGGACATCACCAGGTCAAAGGCCAGGGTGCGGACGATCTCCTGCACCAGCTTGCCGATGTCACTGGTGGGCGCCGAGCCCAGCTTGGCCACCCAGACCTCGGCCACTTCACGGGACTCGCGGATCTTGCGACCCACGTCGTCCATCCGTTTCTGGTAGCGGCTCAGGCTGGACTGGCTGAGGGGTTCCTCGCCATGCTGACGACACAGGTCGTTGACCTGTTCCAGGATCTCCGCCTGAGACATGCGCCCTTCACGCAGCAGGGCATCGAGTGACGCCCTGATGTCCTCCGGCAGCTGCTGGATGCGGCTGCGGCGGGTTCTGCCATGCCCCTTGCGTTTGGCTGCGGGCTTTGTCTCTGCCATCACTTTTGCCTTTTCAGCCATGCCTCAAAGTTTTTATGCCGGATCCAGCGCCCCCACTGTCTGCAGCGAGAGCAGCGCACCCGGTGTTCAAACCGGCAGTGATGCCAGCGCCTGGCGCCGTAGGTCTTCTGCTTGACGCACAGGCTTTCACCATGACCGCCACGGTAGGCACAACCGAACACAAAACAGATCAGTTTTCTGAGGGCCTGTTTCATCACTTCGCCCTCGGCCGCTTGACGCCGGGCACCTGGGCACGGCCTGCGGCGCAGTCCTCACCACGCGCGGTCAGGGTTGCCACCTGGATGTCCGCCACCGTGTCCACGGTGATCAGCCCCTGCTCCGCCAGCCACGCCATGTGGGTCTTGACCTGGTCGCGGCTCAGGCTGTAGCCGTAGCAATCCAGCAGGTTCTGCAGGATCGACTCGTTAGCCTTGTAGCCGGTCATCTCTGACAGACAGCGCAGGATCACCAGGCGCTGGCACTCGTTCAACGCATCCTGGTAGTTCATGCCTTACTCCGTTCACTCAGCAGGTAGTTATGAATGGTTTGCAGCAGGTTGTTATGGGCGGTCATTTGTTCGGTCAGGGCAGACACTTCACGCTCAACGCGGGCCATGTCCTTATGGGTGGGCATGCGTTCCTGGATCGTCTCCAGTTCATGGACCCGTGCCGCCAACTGCTGGTTGTCCTTGGCCATCTGTTCAATCAGCTCCCTGTTGCCCTGGCGCCCCCGGTCGACCCAGGCCCACACGCCCAGCAAGACCAGCACCAGCCACTGGATCGCATCAAGCCAGAAACGCAGCGCATCGTAATCGGTCGGGTTATCCATAACGGCGAACCTCCCGCTCGTGGCGTTGCTGGCAGATAATGCAGCGGCCCGGCGTCACGGCCGTGCCGAGGCGTTCCGGTTCGATCGGCTCCTCGCAAGCCACGCAACACAGTTCCCCGTCAATCACCAGCGGCCTGACCCGCTCAACCCGGCTGAAATGATTAGCCAGGGCCACGTCGTTGAGTAACTGATCCAGCGCCTGGGCCTGGTCAAACTGATCCCCCATTACTTCCCCCTGCCCTTCACGTAGCTGTAGATCCCCCCCGGGGCGATCGCGGCCATGGCGGCCATCGGGTCATAGCCTTGCGACACCATGTAAAAGGCCAGGCCGTAACCGGCGTAACCAAACAGCTGGCGCCCCATCTTGTGCAGGGCATCCACCCAGGGAATGGTCTTGGTGCCCAGCTCCTGGCGATAGGTTTCCTCCAGCATTTTCTTCAGCTCGGATTCCGCCATGTCATAGGCATGGTTCAGCTCGTTGAGCTTGTCCTTGTCGGTGATCGCCTCGCTGGCCAGGTCGATGACCTTGCCGAAGGGGTTGATCCAGTCAGGTAGTGGCATGGGTTACTCCGTGGCTATCACTAGCCGCTCCGTGTAAACAAACTGTTGCAACAGCTGGCAGCGCTTGACCCAGCCCCGGAAAAAGCGCTCCTGCTCTGGACGGTTGACGCACATACGGTGGTGATGCCGGACTCGGCGGCTCAGGAAGTCGGGAATGACAGAAGAAGGGGCCATGCCATTGGCGGCGGCGAGGGTTTTGGGGCCGATAATGCCGTCAGCACTTACACCCAGTGACTGTTGTAAGTAGCGAACGGCATCGCCCTGCCCCATGACAACGGCGGTATCAAAAACGAGTACCGCCAACGACAGGGGCAAGCTGTCACACTGGCAGGGTTGCCAGTAGTTCTGGTAGTAGATCTGCCTAGCGCGGTCATGGGTCATGGCTGCGATCGACTCGCCTTCATGCCAGACGCTGCTGATCCCCATGTTGGTCTCGCCGCCCAGGTCGGCGCTGTCGTTTACATAGCCGCCCTCCCGCTCCAGGGTGAACCGGAGTGCAGTTTCAAACGTCGCTGGATAGGTATGTGTTTTCATAGGCCTCCAGAGTACGAAGGCCTGATGCGGGGGTGGGTTTAAAGGGTTTTTGGGAGTGTTTTAAAGGGGCTTTAAAGCGGGATTAATCCAGCAGTGAGGGCTGGATCCTGCCCATGTGCAGGGCGCGCTGTTCCTTGATCACCTGGTAAACCTTGACCTCGGACAGGTCGAAGCGGCGCACCAGCTCGTAGATGTTACGGCCGTTGAAAGCCTCATACAACTGCTTGTCCCGCAGGGCGCGTTTCACCCGGTCCGCCTTGGGCAGGTAGAAGCCACGGCCACCACTGCGAAACGCCAGCGCGACCAGCAGCTTGTCCGCCAGCAGCAGGGTGCGTTCATCTGATTCGCCTTCCTGGTTCAGCTGGGCGCGCAGAAAATCGCTCATCTCCACCAGATCACGGGGCCAGTGGCGGCGCTCTTCGATCAGATCGTCATCCAGGTGTTGCAGTAGACTGCCGTCGTTCAGTTCCCCATGGCCGAAGAGATCGTTCATGGCATGCCCCGCGCTGTTTATCCGTCCCAGGGCATTAGTTTAAGGAATGGCTTTAAGATGTTTCAAATAGTGGTTTTTGTATTGGATAAGGAGAAATAACAATATCACTGCAGGCCACATAAGATGTCTTATTCAATCCAATACCACATAAGCACCATTTCGGAACCTTATCGTCATGACATCAATAGTGAGTTGGTTCAACGCAGAAAATAATGGATCAGTCTGGGTAGTAGGAGACTCACTCATAACCAGAGGGTCTGGCGACTATACAACGCTGATAGACTCTGGCGCCAAAATATTCGCCGTCCCACTGATATGTAAAGCACCTGATGAGTCTAATTTTTTCGGCAGAACGGTGTTGGATACCAAAATAGGCCTTGCTTATGCAGGAAGCTCCCTTGTTGGCTTAAACATCTATGCAGTACTCTCAACGATATTCCCAAACCTAGTTGCTATTGAGGGTTCACGACCACCTTCAATAGAGGATCTAGGTAGCTATGCCAAAATGATTTCAAAGAGCTACATACAATCGCTGGCTCAAATTACCCCTGACAGTGCGCCCTGCGAGCTTTCCATCATGGGTTTCTGTTCTTCTACTGGCTTATACAAGATCTGTCACATTTATCCTGATTTCAGTTCAGGCTCTTTTGATATGTCTATGACTACATACAGCAATGAGGATAGCAAGGATGATTTTGTTTTATTGCTAGGCGATAGAAAAAGCGAGATAGAAAGTCTCATTAAGAGTAAGCGCGATAGCATCACTGAAAAAGACATTACATGGTACAGGGCACCACAGCACGTTTTAAATCAGTTGGTTAGCAATAATACTTATGGGTCTATAGGAGGATATCTCCAGCAAGGCCTTTGCTTCGGAAGGGATTTCACGATCACATCAAGATTAATAAGTAACAACGGCACTTTTCTCAGTCATTTGGGGTTCGATGTGACTGGTGATGCGAGTCGTGTAGGTAGCTGTATCGTTGGTATGCCAGGTATGATTTAAGGACGCTAGTCAGGTGTAAAACATTTACACCTGACCCTGTTCTCACTATTTAACTTTCTGCCCCCTCCTGCGCCACTTCTTGAGGCTCTCCAGCACCTGGGTGCATAACGCCGGGTCATTCTCCAGCCAGTCCACCTTGTCGATGCCCTGGCCGCCGTTGATGATCCGAGTCTGTCGTCGCACCCAGGCTTCCAGGGCGTTCTCGGAACCGTCCCTCAGCAGGCCGTTGCTGGCCATTTCGATCCAGAGCGCACGCAGCTTGTCTACCGGGCGTCCCTTCGACGGCGGACTCATGCGCTTCCCGGCTTGTTTCGGACGAGGCTTCCAGCCCAGCGTCTTCAGGTGACTCTCCACCTTGATCAGCTCGAACAACCGCATCTGGCCACAGCTGTCCTTGCCGGTTACCTGCTGGAGCATCTTCCTGTAATCCTCCTCATCCATGCCCAGCTGCTGCCGGGCAATATGGATGCGGGCGATCCGGCGCTTTCTTGGATCCTTCACGGCGCTCATGCTTCCTGCTCCACACCAATGGCAACCACTTCCAGGCCTTCCAGCCGGGAAAACTGCCGTACCAGGGAACCCGCTGTATTGAAGGTCGGATCAATCAGAGTGATTTTCTTATCCAGATCCGGCGCGATTTTCCGCGCACGACGCTTGCCAACTTCCTTGACCAGCTTGGCTACTGAACCAGGCTTGTAGAGTGATCGCTGACGATGCCGCCAAACCTTTCTGCAGATAGCGCGAGTCTCATCAGTCAGCGGGCCAATATCCTCGCCCTTGATTTCACCGTCGATGTAGACACCCAAGGCTGTTTTATTCTCGGCAATCCGTACCCGGTTGATCGTAATCTCGTGCCCATCCAGACGGAGCTTGACCACCGAAAACAGCCCTGTCAGCTCACCGGTCAATCGTTCTTTCTGTTCCTTGCTCAGCATGATTGCTTCCCCCGTGCCGTTACTTGTCTTTGCCCCACCTGCACATCTGCTAGTAACCCTCCGACCATTCCCTTAAGCCGGGACAGCTGCTGCTGGCCGACGCGGATCTCGTCCTCGGTGCGATGCTTCGGCAGCCGCAGCGGGTTGGTGTTACGGTTGCCCAGCAGCTCCAGGTACTGCCGGGGCGTCGGCCATTCCGTGGCGGAATACTTCAGACGGGTGAAGGCATCCCGCATCCGTTTGGCATCCTGGTTGTGGCTCCAGTCCACGGGCGCCGCCCACAGCACCTCGACCCACTGCAGGACGGTGGCGTCGATGATCTCCATGGCCGGGGTGCGCGGCAGGCTCAGCACGATCAGCCCCTGCACGCCATCGACCACCAGATCCTGGAACCAGCCCTCCGGCGTTTTCTGCTTCATGGCTGGCCTCCCGTCTTCAGTGCCTGCAGCCGGGCCAGCGCCTGGCCGGTCTGGGTCTTGAGGGTGCGCACCGGGGCCTCCTGGGGCAGCCGCTCCGGCTGAATGCCGCGGGCCTCGACACTGTCCAGCACCTTCTTGAGGTAGTTGTGACCGGACAAAGGCTTCCAGCCAGGCTGCTGCTGTTTCTCCCGCAGGCTCTCGACGGTCTCCGCCAGTGCCTGCACCATGGCCTGCCCGGTGCCCAGTGCGATCACTTCCTGCGCCAGCTTGTAGGCCCGGCCCCAACCCAGCGCCCGGGACTGGGAACGGAACAGGCCGAGATAGGCGACCATGGCACCGTACAGCGCCGGAGTGCGCGCCAGCACCCCGAAGAACGCACGGGCAGCGTCGTCTTCCGTGGCAGACTCCACCGGGAAGCGGGCGTGGCAGCAGGGACAGGTCAGTTGCATAATGACACCTCCCCGTAAGCGGTCTCCCATTCTTCGACCAGGCACCGGACGGATGGCAGCGGCTGGCCGTTGAACTCGCCGTCGTCGCAGACATCCTGCAGCTCCTGCGCCATGCGGGCGCCGATATCCAGCAACAGGGCCAGCTGCTCATGCAGGCTGATCCAGGCCGCCAGCGCCGCCGGATCGGGGGCAGCTGATTGGGGTGCGTCCATGCCCGGCAAGCTGATCACGTTCGCGGTTTCGGTGTTCGCCGCCATCACGCCACCTCCTCTTCAGCATCCAGCATCTGCTCGGTGCAGCGGATCGCCTCCACGTAGTGGCCGGTATCTTCGCCGCGATGGACAAAGACCAGCCCGACGGGCTCATCACCCTCAGCCTGTACCGCGATCGGCAGACCGCTCATGCCCATGGCGTGGAGGCTGTCCACCGCCAGCATGGCCACCTCGAAGGGCTCCGCCTCTTTCAGGGTGGCGGCCAGCGCCAGACTGACCTTGCTCCGGTGCAGGGCCTCGGCAGCGCTGCTGTCCAGTTCCAGGGCGGCGGTTACGGCGTCGGTCAGGCGGTTGATCAGAGTGTTATGGTTCATGGCTTTTTCCTTAATCATTTGTTCTGGCAAGGGGCCGATGTCCGGCCCCTGTTGTCTGGTAACCGGACGGCCTACTTGACCGTCACCGCCTTCTCGATCTCGCTTTCGAACGGCTCGACCCCGAACTCTTCCCGGCTGGTGATGTTGATGCCGGGAATGGCCGTGTACTTCTCCGGCTCCAGCAGGATCGCCTCTTTGTTCACTTCTTCCTTGGTGCGGATCGCCCGCTTGAGCCGCAGTTTCTTCAGGGTCTCCAGGACAATGTCCATGCCGCGCACGGTGACCCGTGGCGGGGTCTTGCGCCAGAACACCTTGCCGGTGGCAAGGGTCACGGTCTTGCTGTTGCCCTTGCACAGCTGGTCCCGGTTGGCCTCGCAGTAGATGCGCAGCCCCTCGAAGGCCTCGTCGATGCCCTGGTTAAGCGGTTTTACCTGGTCTTCAAACGTCCTTTTAACGTCGCTTAACCGGTCATTCATCGCCGTTTCAATGGTGGCCACCTGGCGCTGCAGGCGACCAATGTCGTGCAGCAGCTGTTCCGCCTGCTCCCGGGTGGTGGGAACCGGCAGGGATGTTGTCTTGATACGTGGCTTGCGTGCCATGGTTGTCTTCACTCCCGTTAATGTCTGGTTTTGGCCGCTGCCCGTGCAGCCTGCTTTTCTGCTTGCTTCAGCCCCATGGAGCCCATCGCGCCCCACTGCCGGCACTGGTGACGGGTTCGGCCCGTCTCGATCTGCCGGATCTGGCCGCCGCCCGTCAGGAAGGCCGCCACCTGCTGGCTGATCACCTCGCGCTCGCTGGCGCGGCTGCTGGGGCTGAGGTCTTCGCCGTCCCGCTGTCGCAGGCGGACTTCATCGGTCAGGCTCATGACGCGGCCCCCCAGTCGATGGTGACCGTGCCCTGCCAGCGCTGGCTCAGCAGCTGCGCACAGGGGGACACAATGGCCGGTTGCGGATAGAGTTCCCGGCGACGGCCACGACGGCCCTGGGTCAGGCCCATGCTGGTCATCTTGGCCTGCACCTGCTCCGGCGAGCGGCCCAGCTTTTTCGCAATCCAGGCGCGTGGGTACTGCCAGTGTTCCGCCATGAAGTCGCACTCTGCCCGGGTGAAACGCTCACCCTTGTCCTTGATGGCTGTCATCACTGGTACCTCCCGTCTCGCCAGATCACGGTGCAGCGCTCGAACTCGACATGGTTCTCGGCGTAGCGCTGGCCGTTGTTGCCGTGGATCCGCAGGATGGCTTCGCCCAGCTGTTCGCACCGGCGCGAGTAGCGCACCCGGATGACCGGGCGGGCACCGCCGAGGGAGACCTGCTCGATGCTGATGCCCTGGGTATTGAGCAGGGCCGCAGCACGCTGGGCATGGCTGAGGCAGCGCAGGACATGCTGGTTCTGCAGGTCAGCGGGTGAGCGCTGGATGGTGGCGCAGGTGTTCATCAGTGCACCTCCTGCACGGCGACCCGGGAGTGAGGGCAGCGGCCGTGGCGGCAGGTGCGGTAAACCACCGCGCGGTTGGGGTTGGTGGCGGCAAATGCCATGTTCTGGTAGGCCAGGCACTTGTCGCGGCGGATCTCCATGCCCAGCGCCGGACAGTCGACGCACAGGCCCATGAAGGCGCCTTCAAATCGTTCCTTAAACGTATCAATGCGGCCCTTATAGGTGCCTTTCAGTATCTGGCTGACGATACTGCCGCTGGAATAACCCAGCTTTCTGGCCACTTGTCCCTGGCCCAGGGTCTGACTCACTCGCTCCAGTTCGGCAACCCAGGGGTCCCTGGCGTTACCATCACCGGCGAGCGGGATGGTCTGTTGCGTTGTCATGATTTCTCTCCTGGTCGAGTGTGATGAGTCACATTTCGTATACAAGTTCGTCGTTATGGTCCCAGACCAGCTTCCAGCCGTTATGGACGGTGGGCGGCATGGGGCCGGTGTCGCGGGTGAGCAGGTACACGGGATACCCCATGGCGTTCTCCCCCATGAGCCGGAAATACCCGGCCCGCAGCAGTGCCTTCAGGTAACGGTCGCAGGGCTCCGCCTTGAGTTCGGTGGCTTCCTGCAGATCGCCCCGGCAGAACTGGCTCAGGATGCGCATGCTGCGCCAGAGCTTGCCCTGGACGCTGCACGACGCCTGGGGCGGACCGGGCCAGACCCGCGTTACCGGCGGCATGGCCTCGTTGCGGTTCGGGTCGAATACCCGCCCGGTCGACACGTCCACTGTCGGCGCGAGCTGCCCGGTGTCGCGAACCAGCCAGTAGCGGCCCTGACGCACGGGTTCCCGCCAGAGGTAACCGGCCTCCATCCAGGCGTTGACGTGCAGGCTGATCCATTTGCCTGTCGCCACCCCGGTGTCCACCACATCCTGTTGCCGGAATACCCGCAGCTCCCTGATACAGCGCCAGATCTGCACGGCTGCCGGATCCCCGGCAGACTGGTGCGTCTTCTGGAAATAGCGTTTCTCTCCCATAGATGGTCCTCGTTGTTTTCACTGTTTCCCCTCCCCCTTACATCTCCTTTTTTGCTATTGCCATCAGGCGCGCGGGGCGCGCCCGATCCGGAAAGCCTCGTTCCCCCATTCCGCCAGGCTGACCCGCTCCAGGTTCCTGGCCTTGCCGAACAGCTCCACCTGGTAGAGTCCCGCCTTGAGCAGTCGCACCGATCCCCCGGACTGCTGGTGCAGGGTGCGCAGCAGGTCATCCGCCACGGTGATGTCGCAGGTCTCATCCGCCAGGCGGCGGGTGTCTTCGTAATCGGTGGGCTCGAACACCACCCGCTGGGTGATGCGGCCATCAAGCTGATCCATGCGGCGAATCTTGACCTCAATCTCGCGCATCCCGATCAGGATGATGGGGGCCCGGCTGAGGTCATGGATGTCCCGCAGCACGTTCAGCATCTCGTCCCGGTGGCGCTTGTTATCCAGCAGGTAGTCCGCCTCGTCGATGAACAGCGGCCGGCCGGTCTCAAGCAGCTGACGCACCACCATGTCCACCAGGGAGTCCCGGTTGCCCCGGGGTTCCAGCAGCAGTTCCTTACAGAGCTGGTGCAGCATGGTGGTAGGCGACCAGGTACTGCGGGCGCGCAGGTAATAACCGTCCACCCGGTTGATCAACCAGCAGGCGGCTGTCGTCTTGCCGTAGCCGGTTGGGCCCCAGATCAGCCCCATGCCGTCCATCTCGGTAGGCCGGTTGATCAGGGCGTCCGCCGCAGCCGACAGTCGCATGATGTTTTTGACGAGCACTATCTTGTGGTTCATGGTTTCCTTCCTTAATGGTGTCGCGTCACTCCAGACTGCTAGTTACCGGCTGCCTTATCCCTGGCTGCCGACTTGTCTTGCTCACGCTGCTCGACGAAAAACGCCTTGCGCCCGTCGATGTCGTAGATCATCTTCATGCCCCGGTACTCGGAGCTGGTTTCGAACCGGTTTTTCCAGGCCTGATCCGTGTCCGCCAGCGGCTGGTCGGCCTGCACCCGTTCTTCCAGCAGGATCCAGCGACGCATGCGGTCATACATGGTCTCTTCCAGCGGGTTATCCTTCTCGCGCACCAACTGCTCGATATGACCGGCGCCGGGGCGCATGTAGTCGGGTACGTCGTTGACGCGGGTGTCGGGCTTACCGATGTTTTCACGGGCGTCCATGGCTGCACTGGCGCCACTGATATGGCTGTTGCTGTGGTTCTCCGCCGGGCGCGGGAAGTCCGCCACGTTGCCCCGCTCCCGTCGGCGCACCATATCCAGTGCCACACTGCGCACGTCAGTCTTGTGCCGCTTGCGGACTTCCTTGGCCGCTTCCAGTGCTTCGCGCTCTGCCGCCTTCTGACGCTGCCGCGTCTCGGTCGCTGCTTCCTGTCGGGACAGGCCCAGCAGGTCACGGTCCACCGCCGTACAGAGGAAACCGCCGTCCTGGTCGAACACGTAAAGGATCCCGAGGTCGCTTTCGTCCTCGCGTATCTGCACATTCGGCGTCATCAGGGCGAACAGCTCCGGCGCATCGAACCAGCGGCCGTTATGCTTGATCCCCTTCTTCAACACCTTTCTGGCAGTCAGCGGTGACAGCAGCAGATCCAACGCCCGCTCGTCTTCAATCCGTCGTACATTCCCCTGCCATTCCCGCGTCATCTGGTTCGGTGACTTGCCAGCGAGACTGCTGTGGGGCACGTCGTGGTAGTAATTTTCCAGCCAGTCATCCGCCCAGCCCTGGAACTCCTGGGAGGACATGCTGGACTGGATCACCTCGTCCTTGAGCATCAAACGCTCGGCAAACGTCTTGCAGGATTCCAGTGCCTTTCGCTCCGCCACGTTGTGCCCGATAAAGCCCGGCAACAGCTCCACCAGGTCGTGGGAGAAAGTCTTGAAGAAGCGCTCGATGTGCGGTTTCTCCTCGCCGGAATACGGCGTACACAACACCTGGTCGATGGACAGGGATTTCAGCGCCTGTCGCACAAGGTTGCTCATGTAGTCGTTACCCTGGTCGGTACGACAGGTCTCCGGCACGCCCCAGTCCAGGATCGCCTTGCGCAGTACACGGGCTATCCCTGCCGCGGTAGAACTGGGCCGCACTTCCAGCCGCACCCGGCGGGTATAGATGTCGATGACACCGATCAGGCTGAAACGACCATCCGTGAACATCACGTCTGCCGGGGTTGAGTCCAATTCCCACTCCTGGTTGAGCCGCAGGACATGTTCACTGCGCGAACCCACCGCCGCCTGGTACTTGTTCTTGTAGCCGTCCCGGTTAGTCAGCAGCAGGAACAACTTGGGATTGCGCGCCTTCCACTGGTTGATATAGCGACCCGTGGCCGTTCTGCCGGGGCGTTCCTGAATATCCGTCCCCTTGAGGGCTTCCAGCAGCGCCTTGTGCAGGACTGACAGCTTGGTGTGGGCGTACTCCCGCAGCAGCGCCAGCAGCAGGTCGGCAGCCAGGGGATACCGGTCAAAGTAACCCGTACCTGCTTTAGCCGGACGGTAGTTACCAGCCAGTGATGCCCACCCCTGCTCCGCCACACTCTTGCGCCACCGCAGCAGTGTCGAGCGGTTTACCTGTTTGATTCGCCGATGAATGCCATTGCGTGGCTCAATGTCGCGGCGGTTGTAGCTGTCGACCAGCGACTTGATGGCATCTTTTTTCCTGCTGTGCTGCTTCTCTTCGTCCGCAAGGGCCATGAGTATCGCGGCGCGGTCTGCCTGGCGTTCCCTGGCAGCCCCAGCCAACAAAGACAGGGCCTTGAGATCAGCTTCTCCATCGAAAGCACTCTCCTTTGCTTCTGATGGCAGTCCTTGACGATCAACCACAATATTTGGTGGTGACGTTTTTGCTTTCTTGGCCTGGCTGATCCTTAGAGCCCGCCGCGTATCAGCCGGGAGACTGTCAATGTGGTATTCACGTCCACCGCCACGCGCCTTGCGGGGGCGTGACTGCCAGGACTCACGGATTGCACGCCTTGTCACAGAACGTGCAACGCCGTCCAGACCAGGTAGGCCTGCAAGTTCCTTGGCTGTGAACCATTCTGTTCCTGACATGCCTTTCCCCTCACTTTTCTTCGTAAACGGCGCGCCCTATATGACGCTCAATTGCCTTCAGTACCTGGCGGGTTTTTCCTTTCGGATTACCGCGTACCCCCTCCCATTTCTTGATCGCATAGGTCACCGTCCTGGCAGCTACGCCGACCTCGGTTGCCACGTCGCTGTACGTGATTCCCATCTCATACAGCGACGCCTTGATGCTTGGCGCCTGTCGCTCACTCATAGAGAATCCTCATGTGGTTTGTGGTAGTGTTTTCTCAGTTTGTGAAACCTTTTTTCACAATATACGCACTTTGCGAAACCGTCAACAACAAATTACGCATATTGAGTAATTTATGGATTCTGTAGAAGAGATCATTGAGCGGATGCGGCAGGCATGCGGCGTCAACAGTGACGTAGAACTCGCCAAATACCTGGGTTTATCCCGCAGCAATGCGATCAGCAGCTGGAAAACCCGCGGATCGAAACCTTACGCATATTGTGAAATCGTTTCGGAGCAAGAAGGCGTAACCATGGACTGGCTACTGACAGGAAAGGAACCTAAACACAGGGGGAAAATGACAACAGCGCTCGATCAGCAGGAGATGCGCCTGCTGGATATGATTGAGCAACTTTCTGAAGAAAACAGAAGAGAGATTTTGTCTCGCATTGAGAGCATGTACAGTGCAAATCAGCAGGCCAAGAGGATTGAGGAACTCGAAAGTCGGTTAATGGAACTGTCCAAGAAGATCTCTTAAACCTGGACAGCTGTCAGGTATCACTGTGTCCAGGTTCAGATACCCACCCGGTCAATCCTACATGTTGGACAGTGTCATTGTTTTTTGATTACTTTTTTTCAATGCAATCATACGGTTACGTAAAGTGTGACACTTAATCCCATTTCATATCATCCTGTCCATCTTGTTATACAGTAGTTGTTGTTTATGTTGACCGTTTAATCGTGCGTTAAGTCGCTGTTTAAAGGGCTTTGCAGGCGATTGGAAGGATTGGTGTGGCGAGTGTGCTGGTAGTGCCTTATCAGCACATTCGAGGCTTGACCTGTCTCATTGCATATTCTGGTTTACTTGAACACCGATTCTGGTCTACTTGAACACCCCCGTCACCTTACGTATTGGCGAGCCTGATT
>NZ_BAABFL010000421.1:0-18462 GCF_039540975.1 Kistimonas scapharcae | reverse complement strand
GCGCCGCCGGTCAGGGCATTGCCCACCGTCGTGCTGTCCGTGCCGGTCAGGGTGTCGTTGCCGCTGCCGCCGATCACGTTCTCTATGCTGGTAAATGAGTCACTGCCACCCGTACCATCATTACCTGTGCCGGCTTGCAGATTGACCGTGACATTCTGGGTGACACCATCATAAGTGACCGTATCCAACTCCGATCCGCCATCGAAGGTGTCACTTCCGGTTCCCCCCGAAAGTGTGTCATTGCCACCTTCACCGTAGAGCGTATCTGAACCGGCAGCACCGTTCAGAATGTCATCCCCACCACCACCAGACAGGACATTATCGACGTTATTGCCTGTCAGCGTGTCCCCATAAGAACCGGTTCCGGTAATGTTCTCAATATTTCGAAGGGTATCGGTTTCTGTATTTCCGGCATCCGTCGCCGTGCCATCGCCACTATCTGCCAGCGTCGCAATAACACCACGACCATAACCTGCGAAGGTGACAGTATCGGTATTACCGCCACCATCCAGCACATCATCACCGGCGCCACCGAAGAGCAGGTCATCACCATTGCCACCGATGAGGATATTGGCTTCCGAAGACCCACGGATATCATCGTTGCCCCCGCCGCCGGTCACATTCTCGATGAAGAGCAGCGTGTCTTCTCCACCATCGCCATCATCACTCGCCCGACCTACAGCAAGATCAACGGTAATCGCGTTACCGGCGTCGCTATAATCCGCCAGATCACCGGTGCCTGCGCCACCATCAAGAATGTCATCGCCAGCGCCACCGGCCAGCGTATCGTTATCGCCTTCACCTTTGAGCGTGTTGTCATTGGCGTCACCAGTGATAGTATCCTGGCCAGCGCTACCCGTGACGTTCTCAATGCCATACAGGAAGTCGCTGCCACCATCGCCATCATCACTGGCCAAACGCGCTGAAAGATCAACCGTGACATCGCTCGCCGCCAGTGAATAGCTGACCGTATCACTACCCTGGCTGATCGGATTGGTGCCCCCGGCTTCCGTTTCGCCATAGAAAATATCGTTACCCGCGCCGCCACGCATCAGGTCATCACCGGCATTACCGCTCAGGATATTGTTATCTGCATTACCGACCAGCGTGTCATTGTTGCTGCCGCCCGTCGCATTCTCAATATCGATCAGGGTATCGGTTCCGGCATCAATGCCGTTTGCGTTCGTCAGTGATCCGTCCAGCGCAACCGTGACAACACCGGTGCTGTTGGAATAATCAACCGTATCACCTTTGGTCTCACCGCCTTCACCGCCATTGAGGGTATTGCTGCCACCCCGTCCACGCAGGACATCATCACCGGCACCACCCAGGAGTTGATTATCGTCGCTATCGCCCAGCAGGTTGTCGTCACCACTTCCGCCCGTGATATTTTCAATGCTGATAAGCGTGTCATTACCACTGAGTACACTGCTGGCAAAGCCGGCTTCCAGATCGGCATTCAGGTCGGTCGAATCGGCACTGTAATCCGCAGTATCACCATTGGTTTCGCCGACGGTTCCACCATTCAGGGTGTCATTGCCACTGCCTCCGGTCAGCTGATCATCACCGGAGCCGCCTTCCAGGGTATCCGCGCCACCGGCGCCATCGAGGACATCATCACCCCCATTACCCGTTAGCGTATTGTCATCAACGTTACCGGTCAGCTGGTCATCACCGGAACCACCCATGACATTTTCAATACCGGAAATCGTATCCTGGCTGCCCGTGCCATCATTGGCGACAATCCCGCTGGTCAGGTCAACCTGAAGTGCAATGCTCGCGCTGCTGTAATCGGCTGTATCACCATTGGTTTCATTGCCTTCACCACCGATCAACTGATCCTGACCTGCACCACCGATCAGCGTATCGTCACCATCCCCACCATCCAGCACATCAACACCACCACCGCCGGAGAGCTGATCATCACCGGCATTACCACGCAGCTCATTACCTTCTGTGCCGGTCTCAGCTGCGGTGATCACGTCATCTCCGGCGCCGCCGGTCACATTTTCAATGCTGGTCAGGGTGTCGGTGTTATTGAAGCCATCATTACTGGCAAGATCGTTTTCCAGATCAACCGCGATATCACCGGTCACCTGGGAATAGTCGGCGGTATCACTCTCTGCCCCGCTTCCGCCATCGAAAGTATCACTGCCGTCGCCACCCACGAAGGTATCGCTGCCGGCACCGCCCTGCAGGGTATTGTCTGAGGCATTCCCAATGATCGTGTCATCGCCGCTGGAACCAATGACATTTTCAAGATTCAAAACGGTATCAGTACCCAGATCACCGTCCTGGGCCGTGCTGGCACCAATACCAAAGGCTGTCGTGTAATCGGTAGTGGAAAGGTTGACCGTCACATCGCCTGATGCACCACTGTAATCGACGGTATCACCGATCAAACCATGGTTGCCGCCATCCAGCGTATCATTACCTGCCCGGCCTATGAGCGTATCGTCGCCGCCGCCACCGCTGATAGTGTTATCATCTGCAGTGCCTTTCAGGGTATCGTCGCCGGAGCCGCCGGAGACATTTTCGATGGAAATGAGCGTGTCTTGACCGGAGGCTGTAACGACAGGGCTACCCGTATTATCCAGATCAACCGTGATGTCATCGGTTTCACTGGCATAACTGACGGTATCGCTCCCGCTCCCACCATCCAGCGTATTGGTTCCACCGCCGCCACCCAGTGTGTCGTCGCCATCCAGACCGAATATCTGGTTGTCTGACGCATCACCGAGCAGGATATCGCCCTGGGCGGCCAGATTGGTGCCCTCCAGGTTTTCGATGGAATCGATGGTGTCCGTACCACCCAGGCCATCATTGGAAATACGACCGTCACTCAGGTCAACATTGACCGCATTACTGAGACTGGCAAAACTGACGGTATCAATACCGTCACCACCGCGAAGCACATCATTACCGGCTCCGCCCTCCAGGGTATCGTTATCATCGCCCCCTTCAAGAATATCGTTTCCGGCGCCACCAATCAGTGTGTCATTACCAGTTCCCCCCAGTAACGTATCGTGCCCTTCACCACCGTTCAGCGTATCGTCGCCACGTCCGCTGCTCAGGACATTATCCAGATCATTACCGATGAGGGTGTCATTGCCATGATCTGTGATGACATTTTCAAAACCGGTCACTGTATCGGTACCGGTATTGACGCCGCCACCGTAACTCTTGTTGACGATGACAGGTCCTGTGCCATCCGGAGACCCGCTTAGATCCACCGTCATATCATCCGGCGTATCAAAAGCGCCGGTAACAGTCCCCACCATATCCAGCGTGTCGATACCGTCGCCGCCGTCCAGGGTATCGTTACCAAAACCGCCATGGATAGTGTCGTCATTCGTCCCCCCATCAATGACATCATCCCCCTGGTTGCCATTGATGGTGTCATTGCCGGAACCGCCATTGATCGTATCCGCGCCATCGCCACCGAATATTGTGTCATTGCCGTCTATACCGTTAAGGACGTTTGCCCCCAGGTCACCGACAATCTGGTCATCACCTGTACTGCCTGTCACGTTTTCAATATTGGTCAGTGTGTCGGTATCACCCGCGGTATCCGTCGCTGTATTCGTCGACAGGTTGACCTGGACAGGGCCGGTTTCATCACTGTAATCCACCGTATCGGTGTCGTTACCACCATCAAGGCTATCCGCACCAGCACCGCCTTTCAGCGTGTCATCACCGTCACCACCGAACAGGGTATCGTCATCACTTCCACCATCCAGATCATCGTTGCCGAATCCGCCATTCAGCGTATCCATTCCCACACCGCCAATCAGGGTGTCATCACCACTCAGACCATTCAGCGTGTCATCGCCCGCCAGACCGGTGAGTACGTTGGCGCCATTGTTATCCACATCGACGTATTCGCTACCGGTGATGGTATCGTCGTGAATCGTTCCGGTGACATTCTCAAAGTTGATGATGGTATCGGAGGTTCCGTAACCATCATCCATGACCGTACCCGACCCCAGACTGACAGTGACGCCACTCTCGGGCCCTACCGTATTGCCGAGATATTCATAACTGTACTGAACGGTATCTGAGCCTTCACCACCATCCAGGGTGTCATTTCCCACACCGCCGGAGATGATGTCGTCACCTCCGGCTGCATTAATCACGTCATCACCCACACCGGCATGAATGATGTCATCCTGATCACCACTGGTGATTTGATCACCGGTCGGGCTGGTATCCAGCACCAGCGGAGCCAGGCCTGTGGATGTCAGAACCAGATCATCAGGATCCGTGGCATCACGCAGGACAACCGGCATGCCGTAATCATTTTCCGAGCCATCCTTGAACACCACCCGGAAGGAGAGATCAACGATCTGGCTGTCTGACTGGGTGGGAAACTTCAGGGTAAATGCGGACAGGCTGGGCAGCAGCCAGCTGCCTTCTCCCTGATCGGAACCGCCGGACACCGCCCATCCATCTGGCATATTTTCAACGTAAATTGCTGCAATATCAGTGATGTTGGCGTCATTTTGCAGATTTAACACTTTACTGTTCTGGGTACTGCTGAACAGCGACGGATCATCACCGTAGATTTCCAGCGCATTGCTTTTGTTCAGTGAAATATCAGGCAAGCCACCGTCCAAACCATCCAGATCACCACCAAAATACTCCGTACCCAGATGCTGTTCAGGATCACTCTGACTGATGGAAGGATTGTTACCGCCCCCCCCAATAATCAGTTGGCCGGCCGACCGGGCGCCAACGTTGGTCACCGATACCGAGAATGAGATATCAATATTGGTTTCCGCAATGGAGGGTCCGACATCCTCCTCTGTAGCGGAGGATGTCGCCGAGCTTGAGGCTTCAAGGCTCTCGGTGAAGTCCCCTTCCCGGGGCTCCACCTCTTCTACCGGTTTTTGCTTGAATTCTTCATCATTCTTTTTGATATCCTTGCTGGCCTGGGACTGTTTCTTTGAGTCGGCAGCTTCACTGTAAGACCCATCGGCATCCGTCTGCCCAGAGGAACCCGGTGCTTCTTCCAGCTCATCCGAGTCACCCTCCAGCCCTTTCAGGGTGGAAATCGGCACATCTTCTGATTCAACAAAATTTGCTTTGGCAATAAATTCATCGCCGGTAATAACGGTGCCGTCAGCAAATTTAAATTCCAGGGGTTTTTCTGTTGCTGTCATGACCCCTGCTAACAGCAAGGTCACTTCAATACCACCGGGATAAATAAGAACAAAGTCAGGCCCCCTGACCTCCATTCTTATTTCATCAGGATTCACATCCAACAAATACTGGGTATCAGCCGCCGCAGGCTTGACTACCGATGTGGATAGCGCCTCGTAACGGACTTCTTCAACTTTGGTAGCGCTTCCCTGGCTTGACCCGGAAGCACCGGTGGTTTCTGACTGCTGATCACCACTGGCGCCGTTTTCATCGGCCATGGCAACATCCCTGTTTTATTCCTGACAGCGTCAGGAAAAGACACAAAAATCCGATCATTTATTAATTAAAAACAACAAATTATTAATTAAACCGACACAATTCCGTCAGAACACTTTATTGAGGAATGAATAGAACCCTGCAAACGCAGGTTATCTTAATAATTTATAGCCAGTTGTCGGCGCTAATTCAAAGAATCAACAAAACAAATAAAAAAATAAAAATAAAAAATAAAAACGAATTTTAATTAAAAAATTTTTTTTACTTATAATTTCTATAAGACAATCAAAAAAACAGGATCAGATTTTATCATGCCTATTAAATCACCCTCCTGGGGGGAGCCCGTTCCCTGGTTCTATGCCCATACGGTTTATAATCCACGCTTTGCCTTTTCCAGCCTTGGAGGCCGCTTTGTTGGCCTGGTTTTCCTGGGTAATTGTGCTGCACCACCGGTTATTCAATTTCTTAACGCGATAAAAACAGCAGATTTAACATCCAATGATGATCACAGCGTGCGTTTTGCTGTCACACTGAATCCCAAAGATCAGGAAAACCGTCTTGCCCTGGATGCTTTTCCCAAGCAGCGTATTTTCTATGACAAGGATGCCAGTATTGCGAGGGAATATGGCGCTTTAGGTTATGACACGGTCGAAGGCAAGGATGTGTTCTATCCCTACTGGCTGGTACTGGATCCAACGCTGCGTGTTTTTGCCAAGGGCAGCATTGATCAACCGGAAGATTTCATTGATACCCTGCGTAGCCTGCCGGATCCCGCCCACCATGTTTCCTCCAATATTGAGCTCTGGGCCCCTGTCCTGCTCGTTCCAAGAATTCTGGAGGATGA
This sequence comes from Kistimonas scapharcae, assembly GCF_039540975.1. Taxonomy (NCBI): domain Bacteria; kingdom Pseudomonadati; phylum Pseudomonadota; class Gammaproteobacteria; order Oceanospirillales; family Endozoicomonadaceae; genus Kistimonas; species Kistimonas scapharcae. The sequence continues at coordinate 12,200 of NZ_BAABFL010000421.1, read as the reverse complement.
CCTCTGCCAAACCCTGATGCAGTATTACCACGACGGCCAGCCTGAACCGTCCGGTTTTATGCGTACTGTCGATGGCAAAACCCTTGAGTTGCAGGATTCCGGTGTCAAACGCCGCTCGGATATCAATATTGACGATGAATCACTGCAGGATGCCCTGAAATACCGGATCAGAACCCGGCTGGTGCCTGAGATCACCAAAGCTTTCCAGTTCCAGGCAACACGGATTGAACGCTATATCGTCGCCTGCTACGACAGCAGTGATGCTGGCTTTTTCAAGGAACACCGTGACAACACGACCAAGGGAACAGCGCATCGCCGCTTTGCCATCAGCATTAACCTCAACAGTGAAGACTACGACGGCGGTGAACTTTGGTTCCCGGAGTACGGGAACCGCCGCTACAAGGCGCCCACTGGGGGCGCCATCGTATTTTCCTGTTCTCTGATGCATGCCGCCACACCGGTGACACGAGGCACCCGATATGTCACCCTGCCGTTTCTCTATGACGATGCCGCCGCTAAAATACGGGAAGCCAACAACTGCTTTCTGGGTGACGGTGTCGAACCCTACCGTTGTGATGATCAAAGTGATGACTGGGATCAACAGGTACAATAAACGACACTAGATATTAAATAGAAAAGGCCCTTTCCTCTTTGTTGAGGAAAGGGCCTTTTCTTGGCGCGTATTAATTGACAACACTGTCCGGAGGAAACGCCTTCAACGTTTCCTGAACTGCTTCCTGAATGAAGGCTGTTCTTTTTTCCGGTGAGGATTTTTCAGGCAATCGTCGTTTAGCAACACCTCGCCAGATCAGCTGGCGACTGCTCGGCTCAATAATATCCAGCGTCAGCTGACCTTCCTCATAATCCCGAACCCGGGTTTCCGTTCTGGCGCCCATGGTCCATGGCAACGTATGGTAGCCCATGCCAACGGTGACATGGGTTTCATCCCGCCGCGTCTTGCTTCCAGTGAAGTAGTGAATCAGGAAATCAGCCTCATCAGGACTCACCTGCTCGTAGCCCTGTGCTGCCAGTGTATGGTCTACCGCCGCTCTGATGCGACGGTCCTGCAAACTATCTTTGTCATAATCACCCTTGTTATCTGCCTGAGGCAGCCATGCATAGCGTGATAACGACGTATATTGATAGCCGGGATCAAAATCACGATCCACTTTTATGCTGGAACAGGCCACCAGAACCAGTGACAGAAGTAGAAACATAAACGTTTGTATTGGTTTCATCATCCCATCCTTCATTCGCCTGCACCCTAACCACTATATGTAAATAGTCGTTTAAAAGGCATCGTTTTTACGGCTTGCTGACATCCACTTGCCATACTGTAAGGCGCCATTATCATTGAGGGCAGCCTCGGTGACAGATACGACAACTGTCATCAAACAATGACACTGATGCAGTACTTCATGTCTGACATATCCCCCTTTTTTATTCCGGAAAACACGGTTTGCCTGGAAGACGTCATCAAGAAGAGTCGCTTCCTGACATATCTTGCCCACACTCCGGGCCGAGAAGCGGCATTGGCATACATTCGCCAGATCAAAGCCGAACATCCCGCTGCCCGTCATCACTGTTCAGCGTTTATTGCCGGTAACCCCGGTGATGGACAGCAATGGGGGTTCAGTGATGACGGAGAACCCAGCGGAACCGCAGGCAAGCCGATGCTGGCACAGTTACAGGGTTCCGGGCTGGGTGAAGTCTGTGCAGTGGTGGTACGTTATTCCGGCGGCATTAAACTGGGCACAGGAGGTCTGGTCAAAGCCTATGGCGGCGGTGTTGCCGATGCACTCAGGCAGCTACAGAGTCGAGAGAAAATACCCCAGTATACGTTTTCCCTGCAGTGCGAATACGGCACGCTGAAAACCGTTGAGTATCTACTGGCGCAATATTCCGGCGTTATTGAGGAGCGCCTCTACACCGAGATCATCATATTGCGCTGCTCTCTCGATGCCCGCTGTTACAACGCCTTCTGCCAGCAGCTACTGCAAGCCAGCGATGGGCAACTGCAACCACAAAAATGATAATGTCAGCCAATTAACCTGATAGAGAACGTGCCAGTTCCAGCAGATTATCAACAATTGTCCGGGTCTGTTTCGCAACGACCATCGGTGCAAGGTTTACCTGATAATCCTGATATCGACCACGAATGTAACGCCAGCGCTGGCTTACAGGCTTTAACTGTTCTGACGACACCCCAGCCTGACTCAGCTGCTGCAACGCCTGATCCATATCGTCCGCCAGAAGGTTGAGATCGCGGTCAAAATAACCGTCCTGATCCAGCGTATGTAAAGCACCAATGTAAGCGCGGGCCGTATAACGTGCCGCCATATACTGGATCCGCACGGCCTGCTGGTAAAGCAGCTGCTGTTCTGGTGTCGAAGAGAGGCTTGTCGCTATACCTTCAAGAAGGGCATCCAATTCACGAAGCTGTTCCGTATACGTCAGGTTGAAGTCCCACTCGAAATCCTGTTCATGCAAATCCAGCGCTGCCGCATCAGCCACTTTACGCTCATATGCAGGCCATAATGCCTTCAATGCGTCGCGCTGCTCATCTGAAATGCCGGAACTCTCAGCAGACACGATCTGCTCCAGCAAGCGTGTTGCCTGCTGCAATTCCGCCTGCACGCTCTGCTGATCAACGGCCAGTCCCAACTCGCCCCGCTGAACAAAGAGATCACTGCCGATTCGAAATACCTGCATATGCAGCTGGCGAACCGTATCCAGCACCGTAACATCTGCTCGTACAGACGTTACAACACACAGACAAGCGCATATCAGTAACCGACCGGTAAACCATCTGGTGAGACCCTTCACAACAACCCCCATTACTTATTCTTGTTTACATCCCTGGCGGGTGAATTGTCAGGTGGAGATTTTAACGGGAGTTCCCAACGATGTCTTGCCAGAGCCCTGCATGGGTTAACATTTTGATGACATCACCCCTGTCTTTTTGCCAGACGTTTTCGGATTACCTCAAAATATTGTTCACGGATACTTTCGATTTCATTGGCCAGATGGTGGCAACCGTCGGGGATGAGGAAAACATCCGGGTTTGTGTACAACCGCTTCAATACCTTCAGGTTATGCTGCCAATTGACCGTTTTATCGCGTTGTCCCTGGATAATCAGCGGCGAACAAGGACAGGGTTTCCGAAACGATTCGATACGCCGTATCCACTGGTGCAGAGCCCCGACCCACTCAACCGGCAGGATATTGGATTGCAAAGGGTCGTTGGCCAGAAACTCAAGAAATGCCTGATCATTGGAGTTATTGGAACGGGAACGCGGCACCGACGACACAAATGTACGCAGCAGGAAATATTGCACTAACCCCATACGCCAGAGCATCGGACGCACCAGTGGCGCCATCAGGAAAACATCGGCAATATCGTAGCGTTCCATCAGCTCCGGGTAGTTCACCAGCGTATCGGTGATAATGGCGCCACCGGTACTCTGTCCCTGCAGGTACCAGGGACCGGGCAGCTTGCCCCTGGCCCACTCAAGACAGTGACGAAACACCATGGAGTAACGGCTGAAACAGTCAATACTGGCAATTGAGCCAGAGGACAGCCCATGCCCCGGCAGGTCATGGATTATCACGGCGTACCCTTCCTCCAGCCAGAAACGGACAAGATGACCGTACAGGCCGGCGTGGTCATAATAGCCATGCACAAGGAGCACGGTACCCACCGGATGCTCCGGACGCCATACATGGGTAGCCAGCTTATAGCCATCCACTTCCAGAAAGCCAATATCATGCTGAACACCCGGCAGGAAGTGTTCCGGCGACATCGCGTAGAAATCCAGATACGCCCGGAGGTCAGCATCGGGTTCTAACGCACTTCCCAGCTCCAGCGCAGGCAGGGAAGATTTAAGGTTTTCTATAATCTGCCGGTTCAAATCCGTTCGTCCATTCAACACGTTCAAAAAGGCAATTATACGGAGTATTGCCCAATCTGCTTACAATACAGCACGACAAAGCGTTTTCCTGTCGTCATTATTATTGTCTGATACCACACTCCGACTAACGTACCATAGCGGATGGTCTTATAGCCGACCGGCCAGAATCGCCTTAAAGTAATATCCAGAGGCTGCCCGCCTTCACTGCCCTGTGATTCTTCAACCCTGATGAACCGGGTGGGCGGCTTCATTCCTTTATTCCGGCATACTGTTCAGACGCAACAGTCTGTACCCGCCAGCCCTCTATTTTTTAGTTATCGACTCAATCAGGTTGCGATTCAACTGCATATTTTCCCCAGCCTCCGTGGTGAACTGGTAAAAACCGGAATCCTCATCGTAATGCGGCATGTTTCTTGTGATGATTTCACGACCATCATTCAGCTTGATCACATGGGGGGAAGAACAGCCACTCACCACCAGACAGGCGAGCATGACAGCAGGCGGCACAAGACCAGTCAATGGACGAAACATCGCGACAACTCCGAAAATCGACGTTCAGAGCATAGTCAGCAAAAAGAATTCCGCCATAAAACCAGAAAGGGCGACCTTATGGCCGCCCTTTCTTTGAAGATCAGGAAATCTTCGGATCCAGATCACCGCTGGCATAACGCTCAAACATCACGTCCAGGCTGACCGGCTTGATCTTGCTGGCATTACCAGCCGTACCAAACGCTTCATAGCGTGCCACACAGATATCCGCCATCGCCTTGATGGTTTCATTCAGATATTTACGCGGATCGAACTCCGCTTTGTTATGCGCCAGGAAGCGACGGATCGCGCCAGTGGACGCCAGGCGCAGATCAGTATCAATATTCACCTTGCGAACACCATGCTTGATGCCTTCCTGGATCTGTTCAACCGGTACACCGTAGGTTTCCGGAATCTCGCCACCGTATTCGTTGATAATGGCCAGCCACTCCTGCGGTACGCTGGAAGAACCGTGCATAACCAGGTGAGTATCCGGAATACGCTCATGGATCGCCTTGATACGGTCAATGGCCAGGATGTCGCCAGTGGGCGGACGGGTGAACTTGTAAGCACCATGGCTGGTACCACAGGCAATGGCCAGGGCATCCACACCGGTCAGCTTGACGAATTCCGCCGCTTCATCGGGATCGGTCAGCAGCTGGTCGTGGCTCAGGGTGCCTTCAGCGCCAACACCGTCTTCTTCACCGGCCTGGCCGGTTTCCAGGGAGCCCAGGCAGCCCAGCTCACCTTCCACAGAGACACCGCAGGCATGCGCCATTTCGACAGTGCGACGGGTCACTGCCACGTTATAGTCCCAGTCAGACGGGGTCTTGCCGTCCGCTCTCAGGGAACCGTCCATCATGACAGAGCTGAAGCCCAGTTGGATGGAACGCTGGCAGACATCTGGCGATGTGCCGTGATCCTGATGCATCACCACGGGGATATGAGGGAACTCTTCAATTGCCGCCAGGATCAGATGGCGCAGGAAAGGTGCACCGGCATACTTACGGGCACCGGCCGAAGCCTGAACAATGACCGGGCTGTCGGTCTGGTCCGCCGCCATCATGATGGCGCGCATCTGCTCCAGGTTGTTGACGTTGAAAGCCGGTACGCCGTAACCGTGCTCGGCGGCGTGGTCCAGCATCTGGCGCATGCTGATCAAAGCCATGACTGATCCTCATCATTGGAATTTGGGACAGTACCCGCACTATCTCCGGCACCATACTTACGCGAGTCAGGGTATCCGGTCATCTGCGGTAGGATAAATGCGGTGAGAGTGTATGACAGATTGGCGCAGGTTGAAATGGTGCATAACCCGAACACGCACGACATCCTTGTCAGCGAAGACAGCTTTATTGACTCAGCCCCAGACGCAGGGAACTCTCGATTTATGATCGACTCTATATACCCATGATTACACTTTGAATCCACACCACCGGAGCCTGCCAGGGAGGATACGCAGGTGAAAAATCACTCAGCTTATTTGATATTGACATAGTCTGTGGCGATAAAAACGCAATTGAAGCGTCCATCTTGCATTTCGCCGATTACCAGCACAAACCGCAGGCAGCCAAAATAGACTATGAAATGCAGCCTATAGGCACAGGAAACTTTGCAAATATTCTTCTCTATCGTCACATGGATGCAAATGAGCAGAGAGACGATGAACGGCTCGAAAAATTCAGTTGCGCGTTTAAATTTGCAAAAGAGCCATGGGAAGAAAGCCAGATAATCAACGAACTCACATTATTAAGAGAAATACGTGACCCCGAGAATATCCTAAAACTATTCGGCTCATTCACACACTCCCAAAAAACGGTATTAGTTTTTGAGAGGTGCCAGCAAAGTCTGCAGAATCTCTTAGATTATGGAAATCTGACAGAGCATCAAGGAAGGGGCGTCGGAAGAGATATCGCTAACGGGTTAACTTACTTACAGAAAAAAGGCATTGTCCTTTGTGACTTAAAGCCAGACAACGTGCTGGAATACAAGGAAAACTGGTGGAAAGTATGTGATCTTGGACTTTCACAGCGTCAAGGGGATCATTCGCTTGAATACAAAGGGAAACTGGAATACATGGCACCAGAATCAATGCAACAGCTTTCATACACATGCTATTCCGACTGGTTCTCTTTTGGCATATTGCTCATGGAGATAGCAATACACCCAGAAAAAATCAAAGAGCTATCTCCTTATCCAGAGAAACCAGAAGAATTTATTGAATACCTGAATTTCCAAAACGATGAAGAGAAAAAAACATTTATTGAAGAAACTTTGCGAGACTATATGAATAATTTAAAAACTCAAAAACCTGATCAGAGGAGCATTGACGATATTCTCCAAAGTACACCTAAGAAACTCAACCTGGCTTATGTTTCAGATATATCAATACTCATAAAAGAAGTCAGCACCAACTGGAAAGAAGAATTCCTTATTCTCGCTTTCGCAGAAATACAGGACAAAGCAACAGATCGCCTTCACCCAAAACACATTGTTCGTTATCAACAGGCCGCATTGGATAAAATGAACCGGGAGCATGGAGAGGTACGGCATTACCGCCGCTGTGTGCCGCAATGCTGCATTGTTCAATAACGAAGATGTTGGTTGTGTATAAAACAGCAACGGATAATTAACAGTATCCGTTGCTGTCACTCAATGACCGGTAGCTTAATTCGCTCGCTTTTCCAGCATTGCAACCGCCGGCAACATTTTACCTTCTACATACTCAAGGAACGCACCGCCACCTGTAGAGATGTAGGATACCTTGTCCTTGATGCCATATTTATCGACAGCAGCCAATGTGTCGCCGCCACCCGCAATGGAAAATGCCGGGGACTCAGCAATCGACAGAGACATCGCCTTGGTGCCTTCACCAAACTGGTCAAACTCAAACACGCCGACCGGGCCGTTCCAGATGATGGTACGGGCATCCTTGAGAATATTGGCGAACAGCTCACGGGTCTGCGGGCCAATATCGAAGATCATGTCATCATCCGCGACATCATCCACCAATTTGATGGTGGCTTCTGCATCTTCACTGAATGCCTTACCAACAACAACATCGAGGGGCAGGGGAATATTGACCTTTTCCAGCAGGGCTTTGGCCTGGGGAATCATGTCATGCTCGCAGAGGGACTTACCCACAGCATAACCGGCTGCCGCCAGGAAGGTGTTAGCGATACCACCACCAACAATCAGCTGGTCACAGACATCAGACAGAGATTCCAGTACCGTCAGTTTGGTAGACACCTTGGAGCCGCCAACAATCGCGGTCATGGGCCGTTCAGGGTTACCCAGCGCACGAGACAGGGCATCCAGCTCAGCCACCAGCAGCGGACCGGCGCAGGCAACCGGCGCGTAAAGGCCGACACCGTGGGTTGAGGCCTGGGCACGGTGCGCAGTACCAAAGGCATCCATCACGTAGATATCGCAGAGGGCTGCCATCTTGCGAGCCAGTGCTTCGTCGTCTTTCTTTTCGCCCGGGTTAAAGCGAACGTTCTCAAGAATCACCAGGCTACCGTCATCCACGGTGAAACCACCCTTGATCCAGTCTCGGATCAGCGGTACGTCACAGCCAAGCTTTTCGCTGATGTAGTCCGCCACCGGCTGCAGGGAGAATTCAGGGTCATACTCGCCTTCTACAGGACGCCCCAGGTGGGAGGTCACCATAACCTTGGCGCCAGCCTTCAGGGCATGCTCAATGGTGGGCAACGAGGCAAGGATACGGGCATCGCTGGTTACCCGTCCTTCTTTTACAGGAACATTGAGGTCCTCACGGATCAGAACGCGTTTACCTCTCAGATCCAGATCGGTCATCTTCAGAACGGTCATCTCAGGCTTCCTTACGACAGCTTCTGACAAGCCGGCTCAGACATTCGCCGGAAAGGCACGGACATTACCACAAGCGTACGCCGGCGGTCATGTTTCAGGATCAGTAAACCATAGCCTTTCTGCGGCATTATCACGATAACAACCCGGTTCATACCTGCCGACAGGCGACAACAGGCGTCTTGAACTATCTTTTCCCTGACATCCGCTGTCGATGGTCAAATGACCAATGAGAGGTACATCCCATGGCATCTACCTGGGTACTGGTCGCTGATAACAGCGCAGCCAGAGTTTATGATTTTGACCGGCATAAAAAGACGTTGACGTTAATTGACGAGGTTGAGCACGAAGAGGGCAGGTGGAAGAACCAGGCCTTTGTCTCTTCAGGGCCAGGACACACCATTACATCGTCAGGCAGTCACACCAGCCGTGCCGTAGGTACTGACGCTTCCCCGAAAGCCCATGAATCCCATAACTTTGCCCACATGATCGGCACCAGCATAAACCATGCTTTTGATCTTCACCGCTTTGACACCATCAACCTGTGCGCTCCCCCCAAGCTACTGGGCGAAATCCTGCCGGAAATCAGCAAGAATGTGCCGCAGGGCGGGCACATCAACAAAGATCTGGTGAAGGAAAGTGACAGTGCCATTATCGATCACCTTCTGGCACAGTTAGAAACCAGTTAATTCTGAGCACGGGCGGTAATCACGATGAATCGTTACAAAGAATCGGAAGAGCTGGGCATCGAGTTCCAGTAAAGACGCCACATTATCCAAGCAGGATAAGCAGGCTTTCCTTAGCCGGCTTCATCAATTGCCTTGAAACCACCAAGCACTGGCATGAGTCGGCGTATTACGATGAGCAGGGCAAGCTCAAGGTCGATTAACCTTATTAAGGCCAGAACAGATTTACTGTTCTGGCTTGATTTCTGGCCGCTCTACATCCACCAGAAAATCACCACTGAGCCAGTTACGTCCCAGCAGGAGAGGATAGGTCATGCTATCCCGGTTATTGAGGTTGACTTCAACCGGTTTACTCTGCCCCTGAAACGCGAGATTCATTTCAACCACATAACGCATTTTGGCGCCGTGAGAGCTTCTAACCATCACGATATCCACAATTTCTGCATCGGCTTCGATGACCTTGCCAGACTCGTTCGATGTTTTGAAATGGATCGTCTTGCCTACATTATCCTCCATGATCGGAGCCGGATCCTGAACGGCCATATCCCAAGCATGAAGTGAAACTTTTGTGGCCCCTGTATCCACCCGGGCAAGGTAGGTCAGACCGGTTTCCTCTATCGAAATATACTCCACCGGCCCAACAACCTGCTTATTGCTGAATGGTCCGGAAACCGATGAGCACGCTGCCAGCGTTAGAGATAGAAAAACCAGTAACCACCGCTGCATAAATACCCCCAGATGTAGATAGATGAAAGGCTAGCGTTGTTGAATCACACAGAATCATAGCTGGTTTTCATCATATATTGCCTGACACCGTTGTCAGCCAGCCTAACGCCTTCCAAGCCATACACGACTGACATCCAGCATACGGTTGGCAAATCCCCATTCATTATCAAACCAGCAGAGCATTTTCACCATGCGTCCGCCACTGACGTGGGTCTGGGTCCCATCCACAATCCCTGATCGGCTGTCGTGGTTAAAATCCACCGACGCATGAGGCTCTTCAGTATAACCAAGCAAACCCTGTAGACGTCCACTGCCTGAAGCCTGCCTGAATATGCCGTTGATCATTTCAACCGTTACATTGCTCTTGAGGTTAACAGTTAGATCCATGGCAGATACATTGATGGTTGGTACGCGCAGGGAAAGTGCCTCAAAACGGCCAGAAAGCGAGGGTAAAAGACGGTCAATCCCTAACGCCAATCCGGTATCCACCGGAATGATTGACTGCAGTGCACTGCGCGTTAGTCGCAGATCGGCATGATGGTAGGCGTCAATCACCGGCTGGTCGTTCATGGCAGAATGAATCGTCGTGATCATGCCATGCTCAATACCGAACGCCTGATCCAGAAGATGCAACACCGGCACAATGCAGTTCGTAGTGCAGGAAGCATTGGAGACAATTCGATGTGCTGGGCTCAGCTCTTCATGATTGAGTCCATACACAATCGTGGCATCGACATCTGTCTGGGCGGGGTGAGAAAAGAGCAGCCGACCGGCACCGGCGGCCAGATGCCGCTGAGCCGTATCACGATCTTTGAAAGAGCCTGAACACTCCAGCACCAGATCAATTTCCAGCTCCCGCCAGGGCAACCGTTCAGGATCCGGCTCATTAAGCACCAGAATGTGATCGCCGTTGATCTGCAGGTAGTCATCCTCATGGCTCACCTGCTCTGGAAACCGACCATGGGTCGTGTCATAGCGGGTTAGGTAGGCCAGGGTGGCGATATCTGCCAGTTCATTAATGGCAACAACCTGGAAATGCTCACGATAGCGGCACTCATAGAGCGCCCGCATCACACTCTGGCCAATACGCCCATACCCATTGATTGCCAGTCTGAACGCCATACCTGCCCGTACCCATTACTCCAAAAATACCGGCTGGAGTATATCACGAGGTTATCAGCAGCTATTTTCAAAAAGCTTTTTTCTCAGCAATACTGCCGACAGACCATAAATGGACAGAGAAAACCGGGCAGGGCGATCAATGGCAGATTCTCTCTATGAACGGCTGGGTGGCCATTCCACAGTGTTTGAAGCCATGCATCGGCTTTATGAAAAAATGCAAAATGATCCTGCGATCAGTCACTACTTTGATAGCATGGATATCGTAAGCCTGACCCGTAAGCAGGTTTCTTTCATGACCCAGGTTTTTGGGGGACAGCCGCCGGAAGAGACCCGTTCGCTGAACGAAATTCATGAGAACCTGAATATATCAAACCATGAGTTTAATGTACTTGTGGGACTCCTGCGGGAAACGCTGACAGAGATTGGTGTCGAAGTGGCTATTCAGCACGAGGTACTGGCCATTATTGAAGATGGTCGAGATGACATAGTCCAGATACACAATGAGTAAATACTTATTAACTCAAAAATTGTTCGTTATAGGCTCCCTAATAGAAGAGCCAGATCATCAAAAGACTGATGATCTGGCTCTTTGATTATCGACTCTTGATTCGTTTATATGTTTGAAATAGATTCTTCACTTGCCAAAGGCGCGGCTACCTGACTATTAACTGAATGAATAGACCGATCATCTCCCGCCGCTTCACAGGCTTGTTTTGGTTCTGTGCTCTGAATATAAAGCAATAAAAAACGTAAAAAACGCTCCAAGTAAGGAGCGTTCAGTTTACCTTCATCCAGTGCTGATTGAATACTTTCAGCATATGCGGTTACACGTATATCACTGCAGTCTGAGCTCTTTCCAAGACAGCTAATATCGAGGCCAGCAGTTTCACCTTTGTTATTCTCACAATAAACCCTTGATAGAGCAGCAAGAAAATCATGATTAACCAAATAAGAAGAGGTAATGTTCCCATCAACATTTGCGCACGCTTTAATCTTATCAAATTGAGCTGGAGTAACACCCAGCACATCATACTCAAGAGACAGATCCGTTGCTTTCAAAAAAGTAGTCACCGTGGATAGAATCACTTTTCTTGCTTCTTCAGTTGCATTGTTATGCCTGTCTACAAATATGGTTTCAATTCGTTGACAACATTTAAATGCTAACCGACCGAGCATGAAGCCCGCTCCCGTTCCCAACCCCAAACTAAATGAGAGCGCCCCTTGAGCTCCATCATCGTAATCGCTAACCAATTCCAAGAACCCATAATAAATCGGGGTGGAAACAGCGGCACCCAGTATTAACGGAGTAAAAAATATTTTGTAAGTACTCAAAAACCGGTACATAAGGCGATTTCACGTTCTGCCGCCTAAGCTCATCCCCATGTTCCCATTACCGCCT
>NZ_BAABFL010000420.1:0-18303 GCF_039540975.1 Kistimonas scapharcae | reverse complement strand
ATTTTGCCTGAAGAGCACAGGGGACGCTCTCTTCATTCAATTTAGCCTTACTTCTTCAGATCGTTAAGCGGGAGTTAAGGTCCATATGAGCGTAACCCATTCCACTTAATATACTTAGCACTCCTTAGTGACATTTAACATCTAAAAAATTATTTTTTAGATGAAACACGTTGAAATACTTGGGCATTACTTAACTATTCTCACGGCACCTGTTTACTATTGAGGTGCGCTATGAAACGGTTGTTTTCTCTGGTTACTGCCACTCTTCTATGTCTGTCGTATACGACTGGCAGTCTGGCAGCGAGTCGACCCAGCTCTCACACGCTCAGCGCCACACTGCCTGATTATTTTTCTGCCAAGGAGCGTACGATCAAACGCGTCATCTTTTTTGGTGACAGCCTCACAGATGATGGCGGGAGCAATTCCACTTATCAGCTTCTCAAGGTGCTGAATGATCAGGCAGACACGGCGTATCTACAACCTTATATTCATCGCTTCCTACGAGATTATTTCCAGTTCTATGAAATGCTTTGCCATGTTGTGTCGTGTACCTGGTATGAAACTGAATTACTTGACAAGTTTGTTGATCTGACCAAGCAGTTCAATATCCCGGTGATTCCCTCCGCCCCTTATGCTGACGGACGATTTAGCAATGGTCCCATCTGGGCTGAACACCTGACCCAGATGATGGGTTTGAGCACACAGAATCCTGAGCAGTATGTAAATCGTTCCCACGGTGGCAGCTGGAGTCTCAGCACACGGGATAAAATCGGTAACTTCAGTGACTTGCAAGGCGGTAGCTTGTTAAAAGTGGCTGAACAATTAGTCTCAGGCAGCCTGATTCCCCCCAGTGCTGAACTGCTGGTCAAAGCGTATATCCGGAAATACCCCGCATTTGATGATGATGACATGGTGTTCTTCTTCTTTGGCGGCAACGACTATCTGAATATGTACGACGACCCCGCTGATGTTGTAGAAGCCCAGGCACGCAGCATCGAAAGACTGATTAATCATGGGGCTCAACACATCATCTGGTCGAACATGCCCGATATATCCAAGGCGCCACGCTACCTGAAAATGGATTACCCCACCCGTGATCAGGTACAGTTCCTGGTCAGCCGACATAACCAGCTCCTGCTGACCACGCTGCAAAACATGCAGAAACGGTATGAAAAAGAAGGCGTCCATATCCACATGCTGGATACCCGCGCCCTGTTCTGGGATGCCCTGAACAACGCAGACAACCATGGCCTTACAAATACGACGGAACCCTGCGCAAAGGTCAGCCTGCCAGGACTGGACAGCGGAGAACGAAGAGCGTTTCAAAGTGGCGGGGCTGTTGAAACGCTGGCGAAAAATGCGGCGGTCATCGCTCTCTCACCGGTAATCGACAAGGAAATCATGAAAAACCCGCAGCTGGTGACGGCCTTCAGAGCCAACGAAGAAACACCCGAAGTCTGCAGCAATCCGGATGAACATGCGTTCTGGGATGATGTGCATCCTACCCAACAGTTTCACTGGGTTTTAGGCAAAGGCATCTGTAACAAGCTGAAGAGTGTGGGTTATACCTGCAACAGTAATCAGCCATAGCAGGACAGACCAGGCAACTGCATCGTGCATGATGCAATTGCCTGATTCATATCTCATAACGGATCCTGTACCATAACAACCCTGCCATTTCATGCAGGGCCAACTGGCTTTTTCTTAACTCCGCCGCCATTGGCAAGCAGTCCCGCCAATCATATTTTTGCACTGTACGTAAGTACGCTGTCGGGGCGGTGACAACCTTGAAACCCTGGTGCCGAAACACCTTAGCGGCACGAGGCATATGCAAGGCATGAGTCACCAGAATGATGTTGCTGATATTCGACTGAGACAGGACAGCCTTAGATAAACGACCATTATCCATGGTCGTCATACTCTGGTTTTCCTGCCATCGTGTGGTGACACCGAAATCTTCCAGTAACACACGACTCATAACCGCTGACTCATTGATACCATTGGCAGCCCCCCCACTGACCAGGATCGGCAACCCCGTTTGGTCGGCAATACGGGCAGCATAACGTAACCGCTGAAATAACAATGCAGAAGGCTGGGGCAACATGTCATAGTCAGGGGTGTATCCATTAATGCCTGAACCCAGCACGACAATCGCCTCTGGCGATGCCTGTTGCTGAAACACACGGGTGTCCAGCGTCGGTTGTTGCATTTCCAACCAACCCACCAGTCTGTCTGCCACCGGTCGCACAGACAACAGATACAGGCTACCCACTGCAATCAGGACAAATGTCCATGACAGCATCCGGTAACGCCCCCAAAGGATGAGCGCCAGGATAAGCAACACAATCTGGAGTCCGGGTGGTAGCAACAAGGTTTTCATCATTCTCTAATGTCCAGACATAACGGTATTGATAAGGGGAAAAGCGCACCGCAAGAGAGGCTGCCCCTACCCGCCGGGCAGGGTCTGGGGTATCCTTGCCTGTTTGGAACCACTATCTTCAACAGGCTCCGGCCCTGTCCGGCTTTCCTGTCACCACTTTCTCCGGCCTGATCCGGGGAACAGGCAAACAGAGCAATGATGGAAGAGCATTATCACCCGCACAAGATCGAGGAAGCTGCCCAGTCTTACTGGGATGAAAACCAAAGCTTCACCGTGACCGAAGACCCGAGCAAGGAAAAGTATTACTGCCTTTCCATGTTCCCCTACCCGAGCGGTCGCCTGCACATGGGGCATGTCCGCAACTATACCATTGGTGACGTTGTCTCCCGCTACCAGCGCATGCAGGGCAAGAACGTTCTGCAACCCATGGGCTGGGATGCATTCGGTCTACCCGCGGAAAACGCCGCCATCAAAAACAAGACCGCGCCGGCTCCCTGGACCTACTCCAATATTGAGTACATGAAGGGCCAGCTCAAGCGTCTGGGCTTCGGTTATGACTGGAGCCGGGAACTGGCTACCTGTCGTCCGGAATATTACAAGTGGGAACAGTGGTTCTTCACCAAGCTTTATGAAAAAGGCCTGGTCTACAAGAAAATGGGTACAGTTAACTGGTGCCCCAACGACCAGACCGTACTGGCCAACGAACAGGTAGAAGACGGCCGCTGCTGGCGCTGCGACACCATCGTTGAGCGCAAAGAGCTGCCCCAGTGGTTCGTCAAGATTACCGCCTATGCCGATGAACTGCTGAGCGACCTGGACAAGCTGGAAGACTGGCCGGAACAGGTCAAGGCCATGCAGCGTAACTGGATCGGCCGTAGTGAAGGCGTGGAAATGACCTTCCGCCTGACCAATCCGGTTGCCGGCGCCGCTGAAAGCTTTACCATTTACACCACGCGTCCTGACACCTTGATGGGTGTTACCTATGTCGGCCTGGCTGCTGAACATCCTATCGCCAAGGCTGCGGCAGAAAACAACCCGCCCTTGGCGGAGTTTATTGCGGAATGCAAACGAAACGCCGTCTCCGAAGCCGATATGGCCACCATGGAGAAGAAAGGTGTGGATACCGGCCTGCGCGCCATCCATCCGGTTTCCGGTCGTGAAGTGCCTGTCTGGGTCGCTAACTTTGTCCTGATGGATTACGGCTCAGGTGCCGTTATGGCGGTACCGGCGCATGACCAGCGTGACTGGGAATTTGCCACCAAATATGGCCTGAACATTGAACAGGTCATCCAGCCTGTTGATGCATCCACCGAATTCGATATCAGCGAAGCTGCCTACACCGAGAAAGGCACTCTGGTGAATTCCGGCCAGTTTGACGGACTGACCTCCGAAGCCGCTTTCGACGCCATCGCACAGCACCTGATTGATGCTGGTCTGGGAGAAAAGCAGGTCAACTATCGTCTGCGCGACTGGGGTGTGAGCCGCCAGCGTTACTGGGGCGCACCGATTCCTATGCGCTACCTCGAAGACGGTACAGAAGTGCCTGTCCCACTCGAAGAACTGCCGGTTCGCCTGCCGGAAGATGTGGAAATGGACGGCGTTCAGTCCCCCATCAAGGCTGACCCGGAATGGGCAAAAACCAGCCACAACGGTCAGCCAGCCACCCGGGAAACCGATACCTTCGATACCTTCATGGAATCCAGCTGGTACTACGCCCGTTACTGCTGCCCGAACAACGATGACGCCATGCTGGATCCATCTGCGGCGAACTACTGGCTGCCTGTGGACCAGTACATCGGTGGTATTGAGCACGCGGTCATGCACCTGCTCTACTCTCGCTTCTACCACAAGCTGCTGCGCGACGCCGGTCTGGTCGACAGTGACGAGCCGTTCAAACGCCTGCTCTGCCAGGGGATGGTACTGGCCGACACTTTCTACACGCTGGATGAAAAAGGCACCAAGCAGTGGGTTTCACCGGCTGATGTCATCAGCGAGCGGGACGACAAAGGTCGCCTGATCAGCGCGAAGCACAAGGAAACCGGGGAAAACGTTGAACATGCCGGCATGGGCAAAATGTCCAAGTCCAAGAACAACGGTATTGATCCACAGCAGCTGATTGACCAGTACGGTGCGGATACCGTGCGTCTCTACACCATGTTCGCCTCTCCGCCAGAACAGTCACTGGAATGGTCTGAGTCCGGTGTTGAAGGTGCACACCGCTTCCTGCGTCGTCTTTGGAAAATGGTTGCTGATCATCTGTCAGGCGATGATACCCCTGCTCTGGACAAGAACACCCTGACCGGTGAACAGAAAGACCTGCGTCGAAAAACGCACGAAACCATCAAGAAAGTCAGTGATGACTGTGACCGTCGTCTGACCTTCAATACCGCCATTGCCGCGGTGATGGAGCTGACCAACACCATCAGCCGTTTCAGCGATACCTCTGACCAGGGCCGTGCCGTGGTTCGGGAAGCACTGGAAGCGGCCACCCTGCTGCTGGCACCGATCGTGCCTCACATCGCGCACAACATATGGAAGGAACTTGGCCATGCCGAGCCCGTAGTAGCCGCCACCTGGCCGGTGCTGGATGAAAGCGCCCTGGCGCGCGACAGCATCACACTGGTGGTTCAGGTCAACGGTAAGGTACGCGCCAAGCTCGAAACCGCCGCCGATGCGGACAAGGCCTCTCTGGAGAAACTGGCATTGGAGCAGCCCAATGTGCAGAAATTCACTGAAGGCAAAACGGTACGCAAGGTCATTGTTGTACCCGGTAAGCTGGTGAATATCGTCGTCGGCTAACACAAACTAAGCACCTGTGACTGGTCTGCATCCGCCAGAGCAGTCACAGATCCCGCACAATCGGTTGGCTCACAGTGGGAGTTATTGGGTACAGCACTCAAATCAGGGCCAAGACCTAAGTGACTAAATTGTCTGATGGCATTCTGGATTTCCAATGCTGTTTGAGTGTCAGGAGCGCCCTCTCTCCCGGTATGCGGATGCCCCGACCGCTCACATAATAGTACGATAATCAGCGGAACCGAGGCTTTTAATCGCCTCCCCATATTGTTTAATTCATCGGCTTCCAGACGCATGATTGGGTCTACTGCCTGTCGTATGTATTCAGGAACACGAAAGCGTTGGCCATTACGCTGTTCACGCCATCGCTGCTCAATGGCAATAGCGATACTGTCAGGCTCTAACGCTGTTTTCCCATCCAGACGGTATAAAATAGACAACCAGAAATTTAATCGCGCAGATGCGATCAGAAAAAAATCAATCCCTCTGGTACCCAATTGTTCAAGATCCCGCAGGGCCTTATCAAATTCGTTTTGCGCTATAGCTTTTTTATCCTCTTCACGCGCGAAGGTCTGCAACGATGACATAAACATATTACCAACAAGCATCGCTCGTTCACGCCGCAGCGTTTGGTAGGAATCAAATTCCAGTGCTCCAATGCTGTCTATATTATTATCCGCGGTTTCATGTTCCAGTGATCGAAACTGTTGCTCCAAAGTCGTTGTATCCCTAGAAATACTCTCACAAGCAGCATAGGTAACCACTTCATTAAACGTCTTCATCAATTGGTAATAAACATGAATATGACCACGACAGTCGTCGAAATTACCAAGCGCCCATAGCCCTCCCCATTGCGAGAATCGGACAACATAAAGTTCACTGGTTCCAATATGAGTAACTCTGGCAAGCCCATGACGCTGCATTAATAATGCAGCAAAATAACTGGCACTCCCTACCGTGCCACAAATGACGCCTCTCGGATTAGACCGTCGAATACCCTTATCAGGATATTGCGACATCCCAACAATTTCATCGTAGTTTTGTCTTAGGATCCGAGCCTCATCTATCGCATTACAATTAATAATACAGGCACAGTAATAAACAACATGCATCAGGTAATCACAGAGTGCCACCACCATTCTTGAGCATAGTGTACGATTAGGCTGAAAATCTCTTTGCTGATGAGGTATCTGGCGTCTATTTACAGACGCAAAGGCAAAAGGCTCTTCGGACCTCAGGGAGCAAAAGTCTGATTCACTACCACTCGATTGAGCATTAAAAAAACTGATACTATCCACATCATCGTGCCTTAAATTAAAAATAATTTCCCACAACGCAGCATACTGAAATACCTCATATCATATAAAAGCATTGTGCTAAAAATAGATATCCTTCATAAAACATCCTTCCCCACTGCCAATACCTATTAATAACTTTCCATCAACTACTAATCAGACCATATTTCCTAACAAAAATCGTACCATTGATTGTCTAGATACTACTCACAGCCTGCCAATCACCTTCTATTTTTTTAGGCTATACATTCAACAACCTATATAATCCTCTCAAATTTAATGATATAGCAGTTATTCCAACTCTCTTTCTTCCCCAACTGATCTAATCTAGGAAAAATTACCAAATCCCTGGCTATCATAAACTTCTCCAGCCAACATTTGTGGTATCTTTTGTTGCCTCAGCTCTTCCCTGACCTGCATGAGAATTCTCCCCAAATAGTTTTTTCCAACATATTGTCCTGTTTCTGAATCATACGTACAGCCCCAAATCTTATCACCCCGAGTCACCTCAAACAGCCACTTATCCCCTGTTGCCAGAAGCTCTCTTCTGAACTCAGCATCCTGTTGAGCTCGGGTTCTCACAAGCTTCAACATTAATTCGATATTCCGTTCTTGACGATAAAAACCAGTATCAACCCGAGGCCCTGGCTGACCGCTAACGGGATGAACCAGGTTAAATGCACGCCTGGGGAAACGCTGCCCCAAAATTCGTTTTCTTAAATCAGGATTCGAATAAAACTTCCCGGCCTGAAAAGGTATTTCTGAGCACGTCGCCCAAGAAACAAAACCCGGGGCGTCAACAACACACAATCGTAGTTCTGTGCCTTGTCTATAATAAAAGTTCGAGAATATGCCATAGTCCTTGTCTGTATCATAAAATCCAATCTGCCGTTTAGCTTTAACAGCTTCAGGGTCGTAACAAGAGCCATCCTGATGATAAGTTGTCTTATCCAAGTTACTGTTAAGCTGAAACCAGGGATTATAAACCTTCCTTGAACCGTAAACCCTTTGCCACGTACTCCCTGATACATAGGGTATTCTTATCCTCTGACTCACCAGTTCAAGCGTTTTTTGACAAATGCTGTCATCCCCTTCCATAGCCTCAACAATATTGCTGGTAAATCGATCACGAAGTGGGCTACATGAGGGTAAATAGCTGATAAGTCGATCCCAAAGCGAAGTTGCCACCTCAACCACTGCAACACGACGCCCTAACAAAACCCCATGACGAATACGATAGCGAACACCCTCCTGATGACATTGTTGCAATGTATCCAGATTATGAACTGCAAGTTCTTTATGGCTCTCTATTATGCCACCATGCCGCGCGAAAACATTAACGGATGAAAAAAACATCAACGACTCCTTTTGATCTAAGGCGCTCTTTATATAACCAAAAAACAATAAATTCCGTTATTTTAATTACTATTCATTCACAAACTACGAAATAAAACGCTGCACTAAACGTTGCTAAATTTGCTTCAGTACTTTTGACACTGGGATACCAATAGAGTTCCCTCTCAACAGCAAACAGCTTTGCCCCCTGTCACCGTGTACCATTTGGACATAATTCCCCCGTCGGAACGCCTGCTTTTTACCGTCAGCACTGTATAATATCGGCCTTTGAGATTATTGATCCGTGCCTATCTACCGGAGCCACTGACAACCCATGAGTACTCAGCGCAACTATCTTCTCTATCCCTTTGTGGTTCTGACCCTGCTACTGGCCGGTTGCGGCTTCCAGCTGCGTGGCCAGATGGATATCGCCCCGGAACTCAAGACACTGGCGCTTACCAGTACTGACCGGGTCTTCAACCAGGACCTGATCATGGTGCTGGAAACCAATGGCATCACTGTCAGCGATACGGCCGATTATCGCCTGCGCATTCTCTCCCTGGAGCGAGAGAATAAAGAGATCACCCTGTCAGGTGGCGGTATCGTGTCCGATTACGAGCTGACCGGCACGGTGAAATGGGGGCTAGAAACTGCCGGCGGCCTGGCCCTGTTTCCCGCGAAAGAAATTCGTATGAGCCGTACCTACCAGTACAGCTATAACAACGCCACCGCGTCCCGTAGTGAAGAGGACCTGATCTGGAGCGAACTGACCCAAGATCTGGCCATCAACGTAATGCGCCAGGTCTCCGCGATCTCCAGCGAGCAGCTGGCGACACTGACTGCGGACGCCCGGGCAGCCGCTGAAGCGGTACAACAATAAGCCTATGAAACTCGGCAAACCCGAGCAGCTGGAGAACCAACTCAAGTCCGGCCTGATGCCCTTCTACATCCTCAGCGGTGATGAGCCGCTGCAGATTGAAGAGAGTTGTGACCTGATTCGTGCTAAAGCCCGCGATTCCGGCTTCACTGAGCGAACGGTCTACCATGTGGATAACGGATTTGACTGGGGCGAGGTCGTGGAAGCGGCCAACAGCCTCTCGTTGTTTGCCGAAAAACGTGTGATTGAACTCCGTGTTCGGGAAGGCCGCTTTGGCGATGGTAAAAAAATCCTGCAGGAGTGCGCCGAACGGCCGCCTGAGGATACGGTCTTCCTGATCATCACTTCGCGCATCGACAGTAAGGCCAGCAAAGCCAAGTGGTTCACAGCCATTGAGCAGGCGGGTGTCTGGATTCCAGTCTGGCCGGTCGAGCACCAGCAATTGCCCGGCTGGATTACCCGTCGCTGCCAACGCGCCGGGCTGAAGGCTGAACCGGAAGCGGTAACGCTTCTGACGGAGCGTGTGGAAGGAAACCTGCTGGCGGCAGCCCAGGAAATCGAAAAACTTCGGCTCCTGGCAACCGATGGCAAAGTTACCGTCGATACCGTTCGTGAAGTTGTCTCTGACAGCGCACGTTACGATGTGTTTGGCTTGGTGGATGCCGCCATGTCCGGCGATACCCGGCACGCGGTTCGCATCTTTAACGGACTGTTGTCGGAAGGTACCGAACCGCCCATCCTGCTCTGGGCGATAGCCCGGGAACTGCGACTGCTCAGCCATCTGTCCCGAAAGGTGAGCCAAGGTGTCGGGCTGGAAGCCGCAATGGATCAGATTGCCCGTTCACACAAGGCGGCTCCCTTCATGTTGAAAAAGCGTAAGGCGCTTTATCAGGGGTGCATCCGCAAGCACAGCGAACGAAAACTGCGCGCCATGCTGGAACAGGCATCAACCATCGATGAAGCCCTGAAAACCGGCAGCAAGACCTGTAATCCAAAAGATCAACTGCTTGATCTGGTTTTATCACTGTCAGGATTGGATATTCTGACAGCCTGACGTAAAGTGCGGCAAATAACCCAACCACCCCTGATATCCACACACTGAAGGGCTTATCCCATGCCGCTGTCATCCTGGCTGTCTGTTGTTGCCATCTGCATGCTGGGCGCCATGTCACCTGGCCCCAGTCTCGCGGTTGTTATTCGGAATACGATGTCCTCATCCTGCCGTATGGGTATGGTCTCCGGTATTGCCCATTGCGTGGGAGTTGGCGTTTATGCCCTGCTGGCAACAGCCGGACTGGGTGTGTTGATTACCGGCAACCCTATCCTGTTCAAAGCGCTGACCTGGGGTGGCGCCGCTTATCTGGCCTGGCTGGGCATCAAGGCACTCCGGGCATCCGGTACACCGGCACTGGCTACCGGAAATATTGTAGAAACGAAAAGCCTGTCCATCGTCAAGGCAGCCCGCGATGGTTTTCTTATCTCTTTCCTGAACCCCAAGATTGCGGTTTTCTTTCTTGCGCTGTTCAGTCAGTTTGTCACCCCGGAAATGGGCTGGCAGGCAAAGACGATCATGGCGTTTACGGCTACAGCCATTGATGGGCTCTGGTATTGTTTCATTGCTGCGGTGGTTGGACACGGCGCCATTTTGCCGTTTCTGCGCCGTTACACGCTGTGGATAACACGGGCGACCGGAGTACTCCTGCTGGCCGTCGCATTGCGGGTGGCATTTCTGTAAAACTGAACCAGACTTGCTGTCTCATTCCATGCGTCTTGGCAAATGGTTATGCGGCAGCTGTTACGATTCAGAGAGATTCTCACAGAGTGCGGTCGCGCCTTTCTGACAGGTGCATCCAGCTACTATCAGGCATTTTATTCAGAGCGATTACCTGAACCTGAGTTACGAACACGCAAACACGATTCTCCGGCACCAGATCAAGGTAAACGGCCAAACCACTCCGCCGAAGAAACATGATACCTCTCAGGATTTACGGGCAAGCAAATCAGTCACCATGGTCAAATCATTGATATGGTCATTGTCAGAATGCTCAAACCGGAGTTTCACACCTTTTCTGATCCAGGTGGGCACATTGTAATAATCTTCCGATGACGCAGGCCGGGTTCGTTGCGAGCTTTTCCGTTGCTCTACGGATTCACCAAAAATATCGTGATGAACACGTTCAATCACTGTCATCTGTTCTTCTTCTGTTACGATACCCAGATAGCGCCCGGCTGCAAGGAATCCCTGGATATATTGCTCCTGCCGTTCAGACACCTTGTTAATCGTACGAATAATGGTGTAATACTCGCGCAGCAACTCTTCGAGTTTTTGCCAGTAGTGATTCTGATTCATAACAACAAAGCTCCTGCAGCAGTGAAACAGGGCTACTGAAACCTTCAGGCAACAGGTTCAGGCACCATCGTCTATGTGAGTATCATAATAGTATCCGGTCTCTGACCAAAACAGGATACGGAATTATTGCCTGGGCGTTGTCACTATAGCCCCCAGCACTCATCCCAATGTCTCAACCAGGCGTTTTGACCTAATGATCGATTTACGCAGCGATACCGTGACCCGTCCGACACAACCCATGCTGACCGCGATGATGAATGCGGAAATAGGCGATGACGTGTTCAACGAAGACCCCACCATCCAGGCGCTGGAACACTACGCTGCCAACCTGTTTGGCATGGAGGCTGCGCTCTTTTGTCCCTCTGGCACCATGACCAATCAGATTGCCATTCGCCTGCATACCCGGCCGGGCGGTGAAGTCATCTGTGACCGATACGCACATATATACAACTATGAAGGTGGCGGCATAGCGGTTAATGCTCTCTGTTCCGTCAGCCTGCAGCAGGGCGAGCGTGGGCTGTTTACAGCGGCGGATGTCGCCGCCAGCATTCGCCGGGATGACGTTCATCATCCCGTGACCAGCCTAGTCGCAGTGGAAAACACTATGAACCGCGGTGGTGGAGCCTGCTATGACTTTTCCGAACTCACCGCCATCCGTGAAGTGTGCAATCAGCACGAGATTCCATTCCATCTGGACGGTGCCCGCCTGTTTAACGCGCTTATCGCAAAGAATGAACAACCCAAAGACTACGGTCGTCTCTTCGACACTATCTCCATCTGTCTGTCCAAAGGACTGGGAGCCCCCGTCGGCTCACTCCTTCTTGGCAAGCAGGAACACATCAAAGCGGCTCGCAGAATTCGCAAGGTAATGGGAGGCGGAATGCGCCAGGCCGGATTCCTGGCGGCAGCGGGTCTGTATGGTCTTCAACATAACATCGAACGCCTGGCCGATGACCATCGTCGTGCACGTTTGATGGCTGATGCACTGTCCGACATGCCTTGTATTGATGCGATCATTCCACCGGAAACCAATATTGTGATTGCGTCTCTGAAAAAGCCGTTTACGCCGGATCAGGCGATTAACGTCTTCAAGGCATTCGACATTCTGGCTGTGCCCTTCGGTAGCCAGGAGATTCGTTTTGTCACGCATCTGGATTTTGACGATAACCAACTGGAAACATTCATTCAGAAGCTACCGGATATCAGTCAAGCCATTGAACAAGGCTGAAAAACCGACGGCCATAGAAAGCTATGGCCGTCTTATATTTCACCACATCCTTCTCGCCTAAACACCAATATCCTCGTTCCACAGCTCCGGAAACAGCCGGATAAAATCCTCCATCAATTCAATACACTCCGGATGGTTGACGACTGTCACCTCGACGCCACGGCTTTTCAGGAGTGCTTCCTCGCCCATGAAGGTCTTGTTTTCCCCCACAACAACGCGGGGAATCTCATACAACAACATAGCGCCGCTGCACATGGAACAGGGAGACAATGTCGTATACATCGTGCATTCTCGGTAGATCGCTGCCGGCAAACGCCCCGCATCTTCAAGCGCCGCCATTTCCCCGTGGAGACAGGGGCTGCCTTTTTGAATCCGCTGGTTATGGCCCCGACCAATAATCTTATTGTCGTGAACCAAAACCGCACCGATAGGAATACCACCTTCTACGCGACCGGCTTTAGCCTCGGCAATGGCGGCTTGCATGAACGGGTCAGTCATTGCTGTCTTCCTTTGCATACCGTGACGTTATCCCTGTTAACCATAGCGCTACCCGCCGATGGTTCAAAGCGGAGTTCACCGTGCCGATCCTGTGGAGTGGTCTACACTGTGCTGCAGGCAATCTGTCGTCAGCTTTTGTGTTGTTGATGCAAGGCACACATCCACCGCTGACCTGTTGTCCCACAACTTCTTTCCAGCCAGCCACAAAGCGTGGCCGTTGTTTAATGCATTTGAGGTAAACGACATGTTCAGGAAAGTCCTTATTCCTGTCGTTGCAGCAGGCTCCCTGCTCGCATCTGCATCTCAGGTTTACGCGCTTCAGGAAGGTGATTTCGCCATCAAGGCCGGTGCGTCCTACATCAAGCCTGATGACTTGAAAATCAAGATGAAAACATCACATGAGCATTACAAGGCAACAACGGATGAAGAATGGGCAATGGATATCAGTGCCCTGATGATGGCAACAGATGATTTCGGCATTGAAGTCGGTACCTATTGGCCAACAAAATTCAAAAGTAAACTAAAAAGTCCCCACACAGGCAAAGTTGACTACAAAATGATGCCGATCACAGCAACAGCCCAGTTTTACATGATGGACAAAAATGAGCCGATAAGGCCATATATCGGTGCAGGTGCGGCATTGACGCGCTTCTCAAGCGAAAAATTCAAAGAAGGTACCACAAACACAAAGCTCAAAATTGATGACAACTGGGGCTGGACATTCCAAGCTGGCGCGGTCTTTGATATGGATGATCAGTTGTTCATTGATGCATCCGCACGCTATGTCGCCATGGAGTTAAAGGGCAAAATAAAAGGCACTAATGGAGGCAAGTTCAAAAAATCGGACCTTGACCCCTGGATTTTCTCCATTAACGGAGGCATTCGATTCTGAGCAGGCAATTATCCTAGCTACCACCAGCCTTACGATCAAAAGGCTGGTGGTTCATACCGAGAAAGTTGAAAGTTAATCTTCCAGTAACGTCACATCCCTGACAGCACCTTTATCGGCACTGGTGGCCATAAGTGCGTAAGCTTTCAAAGCCATTGAAACACGACGGGGTCTTTCCTCAATCGGCTTCCAAGCTTTTGCGCCTTTGCTATTCATCGCCTCACGACGCTGTTGCAGTTCGTCATTAGTCAGCGACACATTAATGGTGCGCGCCGGAATATCAATACGGATGATATCCCCGTTTTCAACCAGGCCAATCGCGCCACCAGCTGCCGCTTCAGGCGACGCATGCCCAATAGACAGCCCGGAAGTCCCTCCGGAGAAACGACCATCGGTCAGGAGAGCACACGCTTTACCCAGTCCCTTGGATTTCAGGTAACTGGTCGGGTAAAGCATTTCCTGCATACCGGGGCCGCCTTTCGGACCTTCATAGCGAATCACAACCACTTCACCCGGTTTAACCTGATCTTCGAGAATACCGCGTACGGCATCATCCTGACTTTCAAAGACATGCGCGGGGCCTTCAAAGACCAGATTACTTTCATCCACACCAGAGGTTTTAACGACACAACCATCAACAGCAATATTGCCGTGGAGCACCGCAAGCCCCCCTTCTTCACTGTAAGCATGTTCCAGTGAGCGGATACACCCTTCCTCTCGATCGGCATCCAGATCCGGCCAGCGTGTCGCCTGACTGAAGGCTTCCGTCGTACGGATACCAGCAGGGCCTGCCCGATAGAAGGTATGTACTGCCTGATCATCCGTTTGCACAATGTCCCATTGTGCCAGTGCGTCCTTCATTGAAGCGCTGTGCACAGTGGCAACATCTGTATGCAACAGACCGGCACGATCCATCTCACCCAAAATAGCCATAATGCCACCGGCACGGTGCACGTCTTCCATATGGTATTTCTGGATATTCGGTGCGACCTTACACAATTGCGGGACTCGACGGGATAAACGATCAATATCCTTCATGGTGAACGGCACTTCACCTTCTTGGGCCGCTGCCAACAAATGCAGAATGGTGTTGGTGGAACCGCCCATGGCAATGTCCAGGCTCATGGCATTTTCGAAAGCCTCAAAGCTGGCAATATTACGGGGCAATACACTTTCATCGTCGCCTTCATAGTAACGACGGGTGATGTCTACAACTCGACGCCCGGCTTCCAGGAAGAGTTCTTTCCGATCCGCATGTGTCGCCAGCAAAGAACCATTACCCGGCAGGGACAAGCCTAATGCTTCTGTCAGACAGTTCATGGAGTTGGCGGTAAACATACCGGAGCAGGAGCCACAGGTCGGACAGGCCGAGCGTTCATACTCATTAACGATGTCATCATCTGCATCTGAAGCGGCAATCACCATCGCATCCACCAGATCCAGCTTATGCTCGGCCAGCTTGGTCTTGCCCGCTTCCATTGGCCCACCGGAGACAAAGATCACCGGAATATTCAGGCGCATGGCCGCCATCAGCATGCCCGGCGTGATCTTGTCACAGTTGGAGATACAGACCAGCGCATCCGCACAGTGGGCATTGACCATGTATTCAACGGAGTCGGCAATAATATCGCGCGATGGCAGGGAATAGAGCATGCCGTCATGCCCCATGGCGATTCCGTCGTCCACAGCAATGGTATTGAATTCCTTGGCAACCCCGCCATGGGCTTCGATTTCCCGGCAGACTAGCTGCCCCATATCCTTAAGGTGGACATGCCCGGGAACAAACTGCGTGAACGAGTTGGCAACCGCGATAATCGGCTTTTTGAAATCCTCATCCTGCATTCCTGTGGCGCGCCAAAGGGCGCGAGCGCCGGCCATGTTGCGGCCGTAAGTCGATGTTCTTGAGCGGTACGCTGGCATGAGCGGCAATCCTTCAGTCAGGCTGTTTTCTCAATTGTTCGTCGTCCGGTGATCGTACATAGTCCGGAATAATGCAGGCCGCTCCGTGGCTCAGGGAGAGGATACCAAAACTCAGCGCAAGGCTCTCTATCAATCACAAAGATCACAATAGAAATGGAGACTAAATGAAAGACTCACTGGCTGACAGTTTTTCCCGTATGAATTCAACAAAGCAACGCACCTTCAAAGGGACAAAACGGTTTTGCGGGTAAACAACATTGAAGGGAACGGATCTTGACCGGTAATTTTCCATCACCTGCAGAAGCTTGCCTGACTTCAGGTATTCCTCTGCCAGCCAGTAAGGAACCTCTGCAATCCCTATACCTGATAGAACCATTGAAAGGATGGCATCTCCATTATTACTTTGTATGGGTCCCTTCACAGAAACGGTTATCTCCTTGCCATGATAAAAGAAATGCCAGCTTTCCCGGTTTTTCAGCCAGGAAAAAATGATGCATTGATGATGCTTTAAATCCTGTGGTTTCTTCGGTATTCCATGCCGTTCCAGATAATCGGGAGAAGCACACACCATCATGGGGTTACTGAACAGGCTTCTTGCTACCAGTGATGAATCTTCCAGTTTCTGCGCACGAATCGCCACATCCACGCCCTCAGCGATCAGGTCAACCTGTTTGTCTGTCAGTTCCAGATCCACCGTAACATCAGGATAAAGCGTTATAAATTCAGCCATCAGTGGTGCAATAACCTTATGCCCGAAAACAACCGGAACAGAAATTTTCAGCCCGCCCCGGGGATAACGAGACTGGGAGCGTGCTCTTGAATCCGCTTCATCCAGCTCATTCAGGATATCAAGGCATTTTTCATAATACTCGGCACCCACTTGGGTCAGGGAGTGATCCCGACTGCTGCGTGTCAGTAATTTCACCCCCAACCTGGCTTCAAGGGCTGCAACCTGCTTACTCATGGTAGCCTGACTGGTGTTATGGTCGCGTGCCGCAGCTGAAAAACCACCAGACTGAATGACGCGAACAAAAGCCCGCATAGCGTTCAATTGATCCATGCTTACTTACTAATACATTCAAAAATCGAATAGTAATCATTCAATTTGACATGGTTCCATTCTTTTTTTGAAAAGCTATCCTTCACTCCAATGTTTATCACTTAGCCAATCCAGGATCCGAGGTGCCAGAGCAATGAATAATGAGCTGGTTTTTTATGTTGAATTTAATGTCAAACCGGAAGCTGTTGATGACTTCTTAAAGGACGCTACGGCAGTACTCAAAGCCATGGCAAAGGAAGATACTTTTGTCTGCACTTATTTTCATCGTGATAGCGAAAACCCCTGTCGATTCACGCTTTATGAACGTTGGAGAGAGGCCACCATGGCTGATTTCATCAAAAACCAACTTAATGCAAAAGACTACCGTAAAGCCTACGAAGCCACTTTGCCCAAGAGGCTAGCCAGTCCACGAACAATGACAGTACTGGAGCCTATAGGCGAATGGCGGCGATAAACGAACCACCTTCCGTTTTTAATGTTATAGAAGGAGATGCACCGTGGATATTCACCCGAAACTTCAGATGCTCCTGGACAAACAGGAGATCACAGAAATCATGTACAAATTTGCCCGTGCCCTTGATCGTGTTGACGGAGCGCTGATGAAATCAACCTACTGGGAGGATGCGATTGAAGAACATCAAGATCCGATTTTCCCGGAACTCTTTTTCTATAACGATAACGCCTGGAAATTTGTTGAGCCTGCGATGGAAGGATTCAGGCAACTCAAGGCTACCCAGCATAGAGTCAGCAATCCCCTGATTGAGCTTGATGGTGATACCGCCACCGCAGAGTGCTACGTATGGGCTTATCATTTGCACAATGAGAATGGCATTGATAAGGAAGGCATCCTTGGCGGCCGCCATCACTTCAGGTTTGAACGTCGTAATGGCGAATGGCGCATCAAGCATCGCTCAACCGTTTTCGACTGGAACCAGAATCAAGACGCCACTGCGATCTGGAGCGATAAATATGACGACAAATACCGTGGAAAGCGCGACCGTTCTGATGACAGTTACAACTACCTGAAAACATGTTGAGCGTTTTGATTATTGAAGCGATCCAGAGAGGATCCTTTAAAAACCATTGTAACTAGGCCCTATAAAAAGCATCGAGGTTTAATCATGGGTGTCTACAAGCTCGCCGCAGCTGCCCCATTTCCAAACATCACATTACCAACCCTGGAAAGCACGTCTCATACACTGGGGCAACCGCAGGAAGGATTTGAGTGGTGCATGGTTGTTATTTATCGCGGTAAGCACTGCCCTCTCTGCACACGCTATCTCAATCAACTGGAAACATTGAAGCAGCGCTTACATAACCTGAAAGTTGATCTTGTTGCTGCTTCTGCGGATAGCCGGGAACAGTTATCTGAGCATATGCAACAACTTTCGATCAGCTTTCCTGTTACCTATGGCCTTACCGTTGAACATATGCATCAACTTGGCCTGTACATTTCATCACCGCGTTCACCACAGGAAACCGATCACCCGTTTTCCGAACCTGGGCTATTTGTGATCAATGAGCACGGTGTCGTTCAGGTTATCGATATATCGAACAGCCCCTCTTTCCGACCCGAACTGGAAACCGTCATAGCAGGTGCATATTCTGGTTTACTTGAACACCGATTCTGGTCTACTTGAACACCCCCGTCACCTTACGTATTGGCGAGCCTGAT
>NZ_BAABFL010000419.1:0-18294 GCF_039540975.1 Kistimonas scapharcae | reverse complement strand
TGGCTACTTGGCACCTTTCAAGTATGAACAGGAACTTGCCAAGGCAGCGTAAAAAAGTGTCCGGAAAACTCTTGCCAGATCATTATCGTGGTGTAACCCTGGTGAGCAAGCCGCAGCAACTCACTGATGTCGAAGTGCTTCTCTTCGCCAGCCTTAATATAGAGGGTATAGGTTGTCGCCTCCTCATAGCTCGGAGGCAAATCATAATACGGAGGCGCCGAGGGCTGTACAGCGGGTAAATCTGTCGGACATAAAACCAGCAATACCAGGAACGGGATGACGGATGAATACCACTTCATCGAACTGAATCCTTTATTGATTGCACGCTTTCACAAAGCACCACATTCAGGAGGCATGAACGTCACCGAGCCTGTTCACTGCCCGTATTCAGTGGCAACAATAGGGATTCATTAAAATAGCCAACAAAACATCACGTTATTCATTTTTATTGTTAATTTTTTGTTGTGATGCTAACCGGGAAAAGGCGGTTGATGACGGGAGGAAGGCAAAAGAACACCAGCCTTTATCTATCCCAATTCCGAAATATCAGGGGTTAGTGAACCCCTGACACGGGTAATGCATTATGCAGCATTCAATGTACGTTCAACCCACTGCTTGAACGCAAGACCATCCATCTTGAGCTCATCACCACCCATGATATCAGCCTGCAGGCGGAAGAAATTAACGTACAGTGTATTACCCTTGAGGTAGTAATCATCCATGTGCAGGGGAAGAATGACCACCTCATAGTCACCGTCCACCTGGATATCTCTCAGATTCATCACCTTGAGTGGCGCCATCATGGCTTCCATCAGCCCCATGTCTTCCATGGCCCACATATTATTGTTCCAGAAACGGGATTCACACTGGTGATCCGCACTGAAACGTTCCCGGTTACTGATGGCGCTCAGCGCACGACGAACAGATTCAACGGTAAATTCATCCGTATAAACGGGTTTCATCGCCTCATGACCAGCAATGGACATAATGAACGCTTCCCCGACCTTGTCCCTGTCACTTGTGGCCTGCCAGAAGTAGAACACCAATTCCATGATATCCATATTCATCTTGATCGCCATTACTGCTCCTCGCTGATCTAATCGCCCAAGGTAAATGGCTTATGCCCTGTTTGACGATACCCTGGCGGATTGAACGGAAATACGGTTGCCATCGTAATGCCAACAGCGACGCCTTTTTTATGACAAATAGCAAGGAAAGGTGAATAAAGATGCAGTGGAAGCGGGCGTACTTTCAGATCACTCCCCATCAGCGACTAACGCGTTGCAGCATACAAATCCCCCCGAGGAGTGTCATACAGCAGACCAAGATCGCTATACTGAAAAGGCTGCACGGCAGTTAGCCAACAGCTTGCGGGAAGCGAGCCGAATCACCTTCAGATGCCACAATTCATACAAAAGGGATTTGTAATGAGTTTCAGACTTATAAAAAACATGACCTTGCTAACAGGGTTTATCGTCAGCGGCGTAACAGCGAATCCACTTCAGGATATACGCGCCAATCTTGAGGATGCCAGGAACAGCTTTATCTTTGTCATGTCGCCGGGCGCTTCGGTCGAGGTTGGCAGCCAGGCCGCGCAACAGGCAGGCGGCACCGTGCGGCATGTTTTCCGAAACACTATCACCGGCTTCTCGGCCACCCTGCCGGAAGAAGCGGCCAGGCGCCTGGTTCAGAATCATCCGACTATCACGTCCTTTGAACCCAACCGTGTTGTCTGGGCGATAGCCAAACCCGACCGCCCGAAAGGAAAACCCCCACAGGATGGAGAGGGTGGCAGCAACCAGGTCACCCCCTGGGGCGTCAACAGAATCGGGGGCTCCCGTGACGGCATGGGAAAAAACGCCTGGGTCATCGATACTGGCATTGATGCCAGCCACAGGGATCTCACCGTTGGCCCTGGCGCCAACTTTGTCACTAAAGGGAAAAATACAACCCATGATGAAAATGGCCATGGCACGCATGTTGCGGGGACCATTGCCGCCCTGGACAACAACCATGATGTCGTCGGCGTCGCAGCAGGTGCAACCGTACACCCGATCCGGGTTCTCGACAGGAGCGGCAGCGGCATCCTGGACAGTGTCATCGCCGGCATTGACTATGTCGCCGCCAACGCAACCCCCGGCGATTGCGCCAACATGAGCCTGGGCGCACGGGGCTTCTCACAGGCACTGCAGGATGCGGTTGTGAACGCCGCTTCCAGAGGCATATGGTTTGCTGTCGCAGCAGGCAACGATGGCGAACATGCCGACAATTTCACCCCTGCCCAGGTAGAGCATCCCTATGTGCTGACGGTTTCTGCGATCAACAGCGATGACCAGTTTGCCGCCTTCAGCAATTTCGGTAACCCGCCTGTCGACTGGGCTGCGCCCGGCGTCGCCATTGAGTCAACCCGTTCGGGTGGCGGCACTGCCACCTATAGCGGCACTTCAATGGCCACGCCCCATGTCTGCGGCATTGTCATGATGCAGGGTGCCGTCAACACCGACGGCTATGCGATCGGCGATCCGGACGGTTCACCGGACCCCATCGCGCACTATTGATCATTGTGCAGGAGAACCGGAATCGATACCGCCCGTTGACACGCATGACACAAAACGGGTTTAACGATTCCGGTTCCCCTGCATGCTGGTGCACCGCACAGGCGTGATGAGTGTCAGCAATATCCATCCGGCCTTCAGCACGACAATGTTTCCATGATTTCCTGAGCCGCCGCATTCAATTCCGGTGTTAACGCACCTTTGATCAGGTTTTGCGAGATCACCGCTTCCTGAATACCATTGGCAATCGCCAGAGAAAACCACAGGCAGGCCTTCTTGTAATTAACCGGGGTGCCAGCACCGGACGCATAGGCCATCCCCAGAAAATATTGGGCCTCAGCCTGGTTTTGCACCGCGGCTTTTTTATACCAGTAAAGTGCAACACGATGATTTTCCGGAACACCTTTCCCCATGGCATACCGAATGGCAAGCAGCGTTTGCATGGCGGCATGGCCTTCCCGCGCATATTTTTTATACCAACGCGCTAATTGTTTTTGGTTAGCGGGTGATTCGTTCTTCGGGTTGCAATAAAGACGATGGATTTTCCTTTGGTGTTGCCCGTTATGTTTTAACGCCTTTCGCTGCCAATAAGCGGCCTGTCGAAAATCCTGCCGCCAGCCAGGATGATGACCCAGCATACATTGCGCACTGACATCCCCCTGTTTAGCCGCCAGTATCCACCAGCTGATCATGCTTTTTATGCTTTCTTTCTTCTTCATTATTATCGTCCTTATCAGGCTCCTTTCCTGGAGATGGCACTAAACAGGTGCAACCACACTGCTAACGTCATCAAATGGGTTCAATAATGATGCTGTCCAAATGCTCCACGTCTGAATGATTCGTTGTTATGCAGACCTCACCATCCCGCTCAACGGTGAAGTTGGCATGCGGGCAATAGTCAGATTCTGTTTTTGCTATAACGGGCAAGCCATAACTGGAAAAGCAGGTTGTTTCCTGGCCAACAACATCCTCAATGATGGGTTGAAAATGCCTGATTGTCGGCATGATAGAGAGAATTATCGCGAAACTGCCACTGGATATTGGCCCCAGGTTACCCTCTTTCTGACGGGCTAAGGCGACAGGTACAACCAGAAGAAAAAAGAAGATGGTCAGGAGACTCCCTAACATCATGCTTGGGCCAGGCTTTTCCATATCCCTTCCTTACAACCAGGTCTGTAACCCTTTCGATACCTATTTTAACGGCTAACCCGTTCATCAACTGTTAGGTAAGTTAAAAGCGTTTTTCCTTTTGCAACCCAATCTATGCAGTGTGCATGCCAGTCAATGGAAAACGTCAGCATTAGCTATTTAAGGTGTCAGGTGATTTTGCAAACCACAACGGAGAGGAAAACACAGCTTCATTACATAAATATGATGGCATCGTTCACGATCACGGCAGTACACGAGTCATTCGTTGCTGGACGAGGTTACTATGACTACTGCAGCATTGCTTCACCAGAGATGACTGACACAGCATCATGCCCTGAAATCAGGCAAGCAGAGATAGCAATGATAGGACGAAGCCTCATAGCCACCTGTAACGGTATGTAATGATTTACCGCAAGCCGCAAACGCAAAAAAGCCTGCTACTTATTGAGTAGCAGGCTTTTCAATTCTGGCGGTGAGGGAGGGATTCGAACCCTCGATACGTTGCCGTATACACACTTTCCAGGCGTGCTCCTTCAGCCACTCGGACACCTCACCAGCTGATCTGCTTTCGTTTCGGGCTGTGCCCCGAAAGCGAGGCGAAATGTATACCAGTTCCGTGCCTGAAACAACCTCATCTGGCACACTCTGCGGCATTTACGGAATAGCGGCGTCAAAACCACTACCCATTTCCATCGATCATCACTGCGACGATTCTACCCTGCCCGCATCCATATATTGAGGCGATATAACAAAGGTGATTAAATGCAGCTTATTGACTGTCAGAACGACAACCGGCATTTTTACCTTCCAGGCGCTACTATGGACTCCGTCAGCGGGACTGTTACCTTCCACCACCCTACACGCAAGCCCGCGACTGAAATCCTTTCTGACACCATCGTCCACCTTGATGCATTCAGTCGCCACATTCATCACACCCGCTACCATTGCCCGATTTACTGCTGGCTGGCAGCTGGGAAGGTGAAATTCCACAAGGTCTTTATTGAATCTCGCGTTTTCCTTTATATGGAATACCGGGATCGCCGTGGCGCCAGTTGTTACCGGCAGCGGCAATTCAAACATCTGGAAGACGCATTACTGTTTCTGGAGCAGGAAGCCGCGCACGTCGAGCTTCCTGATATCTGCGGGGAAGAAACGGCCAAACGGCCGATCAAACTGCCGGACCAGAGCCAGGCAGCCTGATAGAGAGTTACGGGTTTGACAACGGGACGATTTCGAAAATATCCCTCAGCATCGGCTTTAAGCCACCAAAGAAGTATTCCACCGCGATAACCATCACGATCAAACCCATAATCCGCATCAGCACCTTGTTACCACTTTCACCCAGGCGATCCATGATCGGCTTGGCGAACAACAGGAACAGGTAGGTCACGCCAATTACGGTCAGGATTGACAGGAACAGCACCGAACGGAACAGGATATCCTTGTGCTGCTCCATCAGAATGATCACGGTCGCAATGGCGCCCGGGCCACAGATCAACGGAATTGCCAGCGGCGTGATCGCCACGTTATTGGTGTATTCCTCCAGGTCTTCCATCTCTTCCTGCTTGTCGATCCGGGTGCGGCCCATACGCGCCTGAACCATTTCATAGCCCATCAGGAAGAACAGCACACCACCGACGATCTTCAGGCTGTTCACGGAAATCGCAAACACCTTGAAAATAATCGAACCGGTCAACGCAAAGGTGACCAGGATCGCAAACGCCGTCATGGTCGCTTTCAACGCCACATGACGGGCCTGTTGCACCGGTAAATCGGCCGTGATCGAACTGAATACCGGTGTAATGCTGACCGGGTTGATCATGGTAAATAATGAGGTCAGACAAAGGAGTGCGAACTCCATGAGGCTGTGAGCCATCTACCTAACTCCAGGGAACTGTTCTCTCGAAACGGATGAATAGTAATAGCGTCTGATTGATGCGTGATTAACGCGGGCGCTTTCGCTTAGAATACGTTAGCCGATACGGTGCGCCCCAGAACGGGCCGCCTACCCTGCCGGCTGAAATCTATGTTGTTGAAGGCGCGCATTCTAACGCAGCTTTCCCCGCAACAGTAGACCCCGCGCCCGATAGATTGTTCTTTTTTATCAGCGCAGTTCAGAAAAAAACAATTTTTCCAAAGGATGAGGTTTCTCAGGTTGCGGCCCATCTCAGCCAGCCTGCGGAAACCCGGTATAACGGTAACGCAGTGACACAGACCAATACCCGCTCCGGCCTTTTTTTTGCGATCGCCGCCTTCTGCTTTTATGGTTTTATGCCGGTTTACTTTAAACAGGTGGAAGCCGCCTCCGCCATGGAGGTGCTGGCACACCGGGTATTCTGGTCATTCCTGCTACTTGGCGGCGCACTCTGGCTGCTGAGTTTCTGGCAAGGTTCGGCGTGCAAGCAATCCCTTGCGGCACTGCGTAACTGGCGAACCTGTCGGATCCTGCTGCTCTCCTCCAGCCTGATCGCCGTGAACTGGCTGACCTTTATCTGGGCCGTGGGCAATGATCGTATTACCGAGGCCAGCCTTGGCTATTTCATCAATCCGCTGGTCAATGTTCTGCTAGGCATGCTGTTTCTGCAGGAACGCCTGACACGCCCTCAAGTCCTGGCCGTTCTGCTGGCCTTAACCGGTGTTGCCTGGCAGGTCATCACGACCGGCAAACTGCCCATTGTGGCACTGGTGCTTGCCATTACGTTTGGTTTTTACGGGCTGGTACGTAAACAAGCTGCATTGCCAGCGGTCAGCGGTCTGCTGGCAGAAACGGCATTAATGCTGCCTTTCTGTCTGGTCTGGTTTGGCTACCTGGTCAGTACAGACAGCCATGCCTTTCGGGTAGAACAGTCCGAGCTTAGCCTTTGGCTGATGTTTGCCGGGGTTATCACAACCGTGCCACTGCTGCTGTTCACCGCAGCCGCAACGCGTATCCGGCTATCAACACTGGGATTCACCCAATACATCGGCCCCAGTCTGTCGCTGTGCCTGGCGATTTTTGTCTATAACGAACCGTTCGACAATAACAAACTGGTCAGCTTTCTGTTTATCTGGATAGCGTTGGCTGTCTTTACCGCAGACAGCCTTCGACGGGGATGGCGGCAGGGTGCCTGATCAGGCACCCTGATCCTGTTCAGCGACCTCAATCGGCTCAGAAACCTCAAGCCCGAGAATGCCTTCCTTGAACGTCCGGTTGATGGGGTTTTCACCAATCCAGACCGAGAGCAGCGCATTAAAGAAAGCCTTGCCCGGAATTATCCCTTTATCCTTGCCACTGATGCGAACCCGGGTGCCCAGCCCGGGAATATAATCAATTTCTCCGGTATCGCCTGCCTTCATCCGCCCTTCAAACATACTGATCATGGTATTGATCTCGGATTCCAGCGCCTGCTGCTCCTCTTTGGTGATATTGAGCTGCAGGGCTTCATAGAGCGCATTAGCCACACGGCGGGCACTGATACGCTTCATCAGCACATGAAATACCATGCGTTTGTGACCATCATCAGCAAAAATCGCCTCGGCCGACTGCATGGGCTGTTCCAGGTAGAGCTGGCCGATGTAGGTATTCACCAGCAGGTACTGGGTTCGCAGGGCCGCGCCATTCAAGACCAGCTCCGGACGACTGTCCCGGGCGGGCAGCACCTCGGGGATATCGACCCCCTTGATGGTCAGGCTCCAGGCCGGCGGCGCCAGCATCAGAAGTAAGAGTGGCCATTTCAGCCAGATAAAGTGTCTGTTCCTGTCACACTGCGACGATGAGAACAGGGATCCTACGGTCAGCGTGCGCCGTATTCCCATGACTCTCTCCTGTAATTATTCTTTTTATCGTTATTATTGTTGTGCCAATGGCGGTCTCGCGCCCCTCATTACACGGCCCGGCGCATAAAAAAGCAATTCACTACCCCAACCTGCTACCGCTGGTCATTTCCCCTGACAGAAATCATCGCGATTTCCAACAGGCAGGCGCATATTGGCCATAATTAACGTATCACCATTTAAAAACCTCGTCGCCATCCCAATCTATAGAGGCATGATGTCATTTCAGTCATCCTCAGGGTCCGCAAAACCGGCAAAGCGTCAGCTTCCTGACGGCAGGGATGGCAAAACCTGGAAACAGCATTCGGTGTACAATGAGCGAACAAGAGAAAGAATCCCCGGAAATCATTTCCGATGAAGCTGAAGAATCCACCCAGGCCGGCACCGGACTGGTCATTCCCCAGCAGGCGCTGCCAGACAAACTCTACCTGATTCCTGCCAGCAACCGGCCCTTTTTCCCGGCCCAGGTTCAGCCACTGGTGTTCGCTGCCGCCCCCTGGGAAGACACCCTCAAGCGGGTCGCCCAGTCGGACCAGACAGTCATGGGGTTGTCGTTTATCGACAATATCCCCGAGTCAGACGAAGCCACGCCGGACCAGTTCCCCGAGATTGGTTGTGCCGTCAAGATTCACAACCTGGTGGAAGTGGATGACCAGATCCAGTTTATCGCTCTCGGTATGCAGCGCTTCAAGATCGTCAAATGGTTGCGCCGCACCCCGCCCTATCTGGTCCAGGTGACCTACCCGGTCAGCAGCGAAGAAGACCCGGATACCCTGAAGGCTTACGCCATGGCGCTGATCAACGCCATCAAGGAACTGCTGCCGCTGAACCCGCTCTACAGTGAAGAACTGAAAAACTACCTGAACCGGTTCAGCCCTCGCGACCCGTCACCGCTGGCTGATTTTGCTGCAGCCATCACCACCGCCCGCGGTGCTGAATTGCAGGAAGTGCTGGAAACCGTTTCTGTACAACGCCGTATGGAAAAAGTGCTGGTGCTGATCCGTAAGGAACAAGAAGTCGCCAAGCTGCAGAGCGAAATCAGTGAAGCGGTTAACCTCAAGATCAGCAAGCATCAACGCGAATTCTTCCTGAAAGAACAGCTCAAGGTCATTCAACGGGAACTGGGCATTTCCAAAGATGACAAAACCGCTGAAATCGAAGAATTCCAACAGCGCCTGAAAAGTAAAACCGTTCCGGAGCCCGTACAGAAGAAAATTGATGAAGAGTTGCACAAGCTGGCTCTGCTGGAAATCGGCTCACCGGAATTTGGCGTCACCCGCAACTACCTTGACTGGGCTACATCAGTTCCCTGGGGCGTCTGCTCTGAAGACAAGCTGGATTTAGACAATGCCCGCAAAGTGCTCGACCGCGATCATGACGGGCTGGATGATGTCAAAGACAGAATTATTGAATTCCTGGCCGTCGGTGCTTACAAAGGCGAAGTCTCTGGATCTATTTTGTTATTGGTTGGCCCTCCCGGTGTCGGCAAAACCTCGATTGGTACATCCGTAGCCGAAGCCCTGGGACGCAAATTCTACCGCTTCAGCCTTGGCGGGATGCGGGATGAATCCGAGATCAAGGGCCATCGCCGGACCTACATTGGCGCCATGCCCGGTAAGCTGGTTCAGGCGCTGAAGGAAGTGGATGTTGCCAACCCGGTTATCATGCTGGATGAGATCGACAAGATCGGTTCATCATTCCGAGGCGACCCTGCCTCCGCACTGCTGGAAGTGCTGGATCCCTCCCAAAATACCGAATTCCTGGATCACTACCTGGACATGCGTATCGACCTGTCCAAGGTTCTGTTTATCTGTACGGCCAATCAGCTGGATACCATACCAGGCCCGCTGCTTGACCGAATGGATATGATCCGCCTTGCCGGCTACATCACCCGTGAGAAAGTGGCGATTGCCAAAAACCACCTCTGGCCCAAGCAGCTGAAAAAGGCGGGCCTGAAAAAGAGCCAGATCAAACTTTCCGATGCGACACTGAAACAAGTGATTGAAGGCTATGCCCGGGAATCCGGTGTTCGCCACCTGGAAAAACTACTCGCGCGGATTATTCGCAAATCTGTCGTGCAAATTCTGAAAGAACCAGAGCTGAAGTTAACGATCACCGCGAAGAATCTGCCTGATTATCTCGGTGCACCGTATTTCCGCAAAGAGAAAATTGTGCAGGGCGTCGGCGTTATCACGGGTCTTGCCTGGACTTCTCTGGGTGGTGCGACACTGCCAGTTGAAGCATCTTGCATCCATACGCTTCGTCCTGGCTTCAAACTGACCGGCAAGTTGGGCGAGGTGATGAAAGAATCCGCCGAAATCGCCTACAGCTATGTAATGAGCAATCTGAAAAAGTATGGCGGCCCTTCTGACTTCTTCGACAAGGCGTTTATTCACCTGCACGTGCCAGAAGGTGCCACGCCGAAGGATGGCCCGAGTGCTGGCGTCACCATGGCCAGCGCCCTGCTGAGTCTGGCGCGCAACCAGAAACCACGACCACTGGCCATGACCGGTGAGTTAACACTCACAGGACTGGTATTACCGGTAGGCGGCATTCGTGAAAAAGTGATTGCGGCAAGGCGCAGCGGTATCCATGAGGTCATTCTGCCTGAGGCGAATAAGCGGGATTATGATGAATTACCTGACTATATCCAGGAAGGTATGACCGTACACTTTGCCAAGCGATTCAGTGACGTTGTGAAGATCATCTTCTGATAAGAACGTCACCTAAACCTTCAACAGCCTGAGCGCCTCAAAGTGCTCAGGCTTTTTTACCCAGAAAAGAGAAAAGCCGCGGAACCCATATATGCAGGTTGAGCGGCTTTCTTTCTTGCTTAAGCTCAGCAGCGTAGGCAACCCACGCTTGGACACTGTAGTGAGCTACT
Organism: Kistimonas scapharcae; assembly: GCF_039540975.1. Lineage (NCBI taxonomy): Bacteria > Pseudomonadati > Pseudomonadota > Gammaproteobacteria > Oceanospirillales > Endozoicomonadaceae > Kistimonas > Kistimonas scapharcae. Next base: position 7,893 of record NZ_BAABFL010000419.1, on the reverse strand, counting down.
TATATTTATAGCGCCTGCCTGATCTGGCGTCCATAATCTGTCATACCGTTTGGCAATCACTGTATTACCAAGCGGTATATACAGTAGATTAGGAAGCATTCAACCGCCAAACCCAATAAAAAACCGCCACGTCATCGCACCCCGTCATAACAAAAACAGGCTACTTATTTAGAGAGCAATCGCTGCACAAATCCCTGATCCCCAAGACAACGCTTCACCGTATCGACGACTGCCTGAGTCTGACTGTCGATTTCAAGGTTCACTTTGTCGCCCGGCTCTACGGTTGCGAATGTCGTTAATCGGAGGGTTTCGGGAATCAGGTGAACCCGGAATTCATCGTCTGTTACGGCTTCACCCAGTGTCAGGCTGGCGCCATTCAGTGCTACATAGCCTTTTGGCATCAGGTAATCCCGCCAGCGAGCATCTACCGCAAACAGGATCGTTGTATTCTCGGGCTCACGAATCACCTCTTTTACGACAACGGTGTCGTGAACATGCCCTGAAAGCAGGTGGCCACCAATCTCATCGGAAAAACGTGCAGCACGCTCCACATTCACAAACGACCCCGGTTGAACATCCACCAGATTGGTCACGCGCAGGGTTTCTTTCATCACATCAAACGAAACCTGACCATCTCCAAACGCAGTCACCGTAAGACAGACGCCGTTTACTGCAATACTGGCGCCCGTCTTTAGTCCCTCCAGCAAATCGGGATCCATCTGAATCGTCAGCGTTGAGAAATCCGGTTTGCTGTCAACCGCTGCGACCGGCATCCGGCCCTGCACGATTCCGGTGAACATACTGGCACTTACTCCTGTTCCGAGGTGTTCTCTTCGTTCTCTAAATGGATCAGTCGCTCCAGAGCGACCAGCGTATCTGGCGTATAAGGGTACTTTTCAGGTTCCGCCAACACCGCCTCCGGCTTTTCCCTGATCACGCCTGCCACTTCCTCTTCCTGCAAGGTCAGCAGGCCGTCATAAACACAGGTGAAAACCTTGCCCCACAACCGACACTCATCGGAGTGGTAATAAAAATGAAAACGGGGCGACAGTTGTATATCACTAATACCCAGCTCTTCCGACAACTCGCGGACAGCTGCTGCATCATAATCTTCCCCTTCAGCCACCACACCACCAGCCGCGAGGTCAAAATAGCCGGGGTAGACATCTTTGGTCAGCGTCCGTTTCTGGATATACAGGTAACCTTCTGAATCAAAGACAAAGATAAACGTCACCCGGTGACACAACCCGTCACGCCGCATGATTGACCGTGGCACCGAACCTGTCACCTGGTTTTCCTCGTCCACAATCACGACCTGCTCTTCGGACATGACAACCCTCCCAGTCGAAACCCGTTTTGTCGGTTCTTGTTCTTTGTTTTGTTCTATGCGTCTGCTTTCAGGGTACAGGTACGCAAGAATCGCTAACCCTGCCTGAGCCGATTGTTGTAATCCTCCCGATAAATTGCAAGCGCCTTTTCGGATCGGCAACAACCCGTAACATTTTGACCTGCCACACACTGGACAGAGACCACCACTCAGGGATATAACAGATTTATACGCCAATACTGACATTCAGGCGTATTCACTATACTGAACCTGATAACCGGTAACTTTTTCATTGTGCACCGGTCAGAATACCACTCGAAATCACTCGTTCTTTCAGATTTTTACGTTCACATGCAGAGGGAGATGTGCATGGGTCATTGCGATACTGTCACGACAATCGTCAACCCCACTGGGTCCATGAACGTGCTGTCCAGCCACGAGGTCAGCAAACTTCAGGACACCAGCAAGACGGGGCTTTACACCCTGTTCCGCCAGTGTGCACTGGCGGTACTGAACTGTGAGTCAGAAAAAGATAACGCACACGAACTGATGGCGGAGCATGAAGACTTCGACATCCGTATCATCCAGGAGCCCCGCGGGCTCAAGCTGGAACTGATCAACGCGCCTGCCTGCGCGTTCGTTAACAAGAAGCTGATTCTTGGCGTCAAAGAGAACCTGTTCTCCGTACTGCGCGACATCCTCTACGTGTTCAGCGAGATGGAGGAACAAGGCCTCTTCGAACTCAATGAACCCCGGGATGTCACTAACCTGGTCTTCGAAATCCTGCGCCATGCCCGCGCCTTCATTCCCAAGCAGCCCCCAAACATTGTCGTCTGCTGGGGCGGTCACTCCATTGGTCGCGAGGAATACCTTTATACGAAGGTCGTCGGCTACCAGATGGGTCTGCGAGGCCTGGATATCTGTACCGGCTGCGGCCCCGGTGCCATGAAAGGACCGATGAAAGGGGCTTACATTGGTCATGCCAAACAACGTATTAGTAAAGGTCGCTTCATCGGCCTGACAGAACCCGGCATTATTGCCGCCGAGAGCCCAAACCCGATCGTCAATGAACTGGTGATCATGCCGGACATTGAAAAACGACTGGAAGCGTTTGTCCGGCTCGGGCATGGCATTGTCGTTTTCCCGGGCGGCCCGGGCACTGCCGAGGAGATACTCTATATCCTTGGCGTGATGCTGCACGACAAGAACCGGAAAATTCCCTTCCCATTGGTCTTTACTGGCCCGAAAAACGCTGCAGAATACTTCCAGCGCATTGATGAATTCATTGGCGCTACCTTGGGCAAAGAAGCGCAGGCCCTCTATGAGATCATTATTGATGACCCTGCAGCTGTCGCCGAAACCATGAAAAGCGGTCTGGACAAAGTTACCCGTTTCCGACGGGCCAGCAAAGATGCCTACTACTTCAACTGGGAATTGACCATTGAACGGTCATTCCAGGAGACCTTCGAACCAACTCATGAATCCATGGCTGCTTTGACGCTGACGCACGATATGCCGCCCAGCGAACTGGCGGCCAACTTGCGTCGTGCAATGTCTGGCATTGTGGCGGGCAACATCAAGGAAAGCGGCATCAAAACCATTCAGCAGCATGGTCCCTTCCGGCTGTCCGGCGAACCAGAACTGATGCAGCGTATTGATGAGCTGCTCAGCTCATTCGTTGCTCAGCACCGTATGAAACTGCCAGGTAGCCATTATGAACCTTGCTATGTTATCGATAATTAACCACTAACCAAGCAAGGCATCAATGAGCAGGAAACCTCAGAATTCCTGCTCAATCACACGCTTTATTACGCATAAGAAAAAAGGGATCTGCATTGCAGATCCCTTTTTATATGATGGTAGGCGGTACTGGAATCGAACCAGCGACCTCAACGATGTCAACGTTGCGCTCTAACCAGCTGAGCTAACCGCCTATAGAAGCTGTTTTAACACATTGCCATTGATGGCGAAATTGGTAGGCGGTACTGGAATCGAACCAGCGACCTCAACGATGTCAACGTTGCGCTCTAACCAGCTGAGCTAACCGCCTTCAGATGCGCTGCATGATACTCACACAGCACTAAAACTCAATAGCTTGTCGGACTATTTTACTGTAGCGTGCTTCTTCGAAGCCTTGAAGATGGTAGGCGATACTGGAATCGAACCAGCGACCTCAACGATGTCAACGTTGCGCTCTAACCAGCTGAGCTAACCGCCTGCTACAGTCATCAACACAGTAAAACTGTCGGACAAAAAAACCGGATGCTCTCGCTTCCGGTTGATTGCAACTGATCTCGCCATCTTTTTGATGGCTCCCCGAGCTGGACTCGAACCAGCGACCCAATGATTAACAGTCATTTGCTCTACCAACTGAGCTATCGGGGATCAGTCGATGCAGGCGTATGGTACTGATCGTCCTAGATGAGGTCAACCGGTTTTCTGAGCTATTTCATTGCGTTATACCGCATCCAATAAAAAAAGCCTGTGACGGCATTACCATCAACAGGCCTTTCTATAGACGATCAACGGCGACTCATCAGGCAACCGCGATTTCCAGTCGATCCAATGCCTTATCCAGCGCTTCCAGGCTGGTCGCAAACGACAACCGCATGTGACCTTCAGCTCCGAAAGCGGATCCCGGAACCATGGCAACACCCGCCTCAAGTAACGCTTCAGCCAGATCAAGATCCGACTTGTAGCCTTTCGCTGCAATCACACCGGAGAAATCCGGGAAGCTATAGAACGTGCCATCGGCTTTAATCGCTTCTACTCCCGGCAAACGGTTCAGGCGTTCTACCACATGATCATGACGCTGTTTGAAAGCCTGAACCATAGTGGCCACACACTCCTGTGGACCAGCCAATGCCGCAACCGCAGCCGCCTGGGCAATTGAACAAGGGTTCGACGTGCTCTGTGACTGAATCTTCTTCATGCTGGCAATCAGAGTCTTTGGACCACCGGCATAACCTATACGCCATCCGGTCATGGAATAGGCCTTGGACACCCCATTCAAGACAATGGTGCGATCATACAATTCAGGGCAAACATTCAGGATATTCACAAAGCTCTGCCCCGGCCAGAGGATATGCTCGTACATATCATCCGTTGCAACCATCACATCAGGGTGCTTCAGCAACACTTCCGCCAGCGCTTTCAACTCATCGGCACTATAGGCTGTTCCGGTCGGGTTTGACGGGCTGTTAATGACCACCAACCGGGTTTTATCAGTGATAGCACTCTCCAGCTGGTCAGCACTCATTTTGAAGCGGGTCGCCTGGGTGGTTTCCACAATCACCGGTACACCTTCAGCGATAGTGACCATATCCGGATAGGACACCCAGTAAGGCGCAGGAATAACCACTTCGTCACCTGGGTTCAACAACGCCAGGGACAGGTTAAAGAAGCTCTGCTTGCCACCGCAGGAAACCAGGATCTGCCCCGGCTCATAGTTAAAACTGTTATCCCGCGCAAACTTGTCAATAACCGCTTGCTTCAGCTCCGGTGTGCCGTCCACGGCGGTATACTTGGTCTTACCGTCATGAATCGCCTTGATGGCCGCTTCCTTGATATGATCCGGTGTATCGAAGTCCGGCTCGCCGGCGCCAAGGCCAATGATGTCCTTTCCAGCCGCACGGAGTTCCGCCGCCCGAGTGGTCACCGCCAGGGTCGGGGAAGGTTTGATACTCTGAACTCTACGGGAAAGTTGCTGGTCCAAGCTGATATCCTCTTTATTTCGGGAAGCATCTCACCCGGGATCGGGGGCTTCCGGCCAGGCAGACTGGCCTGTTGTATAAGGAATTGGCACACTAACTTGTCATTCGACGCAATACTACATGATCCACAGGATAGCAGGAACCCATGGGCCCACGATTCCAGGTAGTCTCCGATTTCCAGCCTGCCGGCGACCAGCCGGACGCCATCCGCAAACTGACCGCCGGCGCCGACAGTGGCCTGGCCTGCCAGACACTGCTGGGAGTGACCGGCTCCGGTAAGACCTTCACCATCGCCAATGTCATCCAGAACCTGCAGCGCCCGACGCTGATCATGGCGCCCAACAAGACCCTGGCAGCCCAGCTGTATGGTGAGTTTCGGGAGTTCTTTCCCAATAATGCCGTCGAGTATTTTGTCTCTTACTACGATTATTATCAGCCGGAGGCTTACGTCCCCTCCTCCGACACCTTTATTGAAAAAGATGCCTCAGTAAACGATCACATCGAACAGATGCGACTCTCTGCCACCAAGGCTCTGATGGAGCGAGATGACGCCATCATCGTCGCAACAGTGTCGGCCATTTACGGCTTGGGTGATCCAGAGTCGTATTTCAAGATGGTGCTGCACCTGAGCCGTGGCGACACCATCGATCAACGGCAGATCTTGCGTCGACTGGCAGAGCTTCAATACACCCGCAACGATATGGAGCTGAAACGAGCCACCTACCGGGTTCGCGGTGATGTCATTGATATTTTCCCGGCGGACTCAGAAAAAGAGGCCATACGGCTCGAGTTGTTTGATGATGAACTGGAAAACCTCAGCTGGTTTGATCCCTTAACCGGTGAGGTTCTGCGCCGCGTTCCACGGGTGACCGTTTTTCCCAAATCTCACTATGTTACCCCCCGGCAAACGATCCTTGATGCCATTGATTCCATCAAAGTTGAACTGGAAGAGCGGTTACAGGTATTAAGAGAAAACGACAAGCTGGTAGAAGCACAACGTCTGGAACAACGTACCCGCTTTGATATCGAAATGATGGTGGAACTGGGTTACTGCACAGGCGTTGAAAACTATTCCCGCTATCTCTCAGGCCGGGGGCCGGGTGAGCCCCCGCCTACCCTGTTTGATTATCTGCCTGATAACGCGTTGCTGGTTCTCGATGAATCACATGTCACGGTGCCACAAATAGGCGGCATGTACCGGGGTGACCGCTCACGGAAGGAGACACTGGTTGAATATGGTTTCCGCCTACCCTCCGCACTCGACAACCGCCCCATGAAATTTGAAGAGTGGGAAAGCAAGCGACCACAAACCATTTTCGTTTCAGCAACGCCCGGCCCCTATGAAAAAGAACACCAGGACCAAGTTGTTGACCAGGTTGTTCGCCCCACAGGCCTGGTTGACCCTGAGATTGAAGTGCGCCCAGCCACAACCCAAGTCGATGATGTGCTGTCTGAAATCAACAAGCGTACTGCCCAGGGTGACCGTATTCTCATCACTGTGCTGACCAAACGAATGGCAGAAGACCTGACAGAGTACTTGTCTGAACAAGGTGTCAGAGTTCGCTACCTTCACTCCGATATTGATACCGTCGAACGCGTTGAGATTATTCGCGATTTACGTATCGGCGCCTTTGATGTTCTGGTGGGCATTAACTTGCTTCGGGAAGGCCTTGATATGCCGGAAGTGTCGCTGGTAGCGATACTGGATGCCGATAAGGAAGGCTTCCTGCGCTCCGATCGTTCACTGATCCAGACTATAGGTCGCGCAGCCCGGAACCTTAACGGCAAAGCGATTCTCTACGCTGATCGTATTACTGGCTCCATGCAACGTGCTATGGATGAAACTGAACGTCGGCGGGAAAAACAGCTGACGTTTAACAAAGAACACAATATTACACCGAAGGGTGTCACCAAGCAGATTGCAGACATTATGGAAGGTGCCATTCCTGGACGCCGTGCGAAGCAGACTCGCAAAGCAACCGAAGTGAAGCCTGTCCAACACCTGGATACAACCACACTGGATCCAAAACAGTTAGCCAAAGAGTTGAAGGCACTAGAACAGCAAATGTTTGAGCATGCCAAGAATCTTGAATTTGAAGAAGCCGCTGCAGTTAGAGACAGGATCAATCAGTTGAAAGAAAATGTGCTGAAGCACTGAAGAACTCAGAGCAACGCCCCCTTATACTACCAAATAAAAAAGGGCTTCCGATTTGGAAGCCCTTTTTTTCAACGAAACCAGATGCTACTGAACGACAACGTTCTTTTTATTGGCTTCTACTACTTTCTTACCGATACCCCTGACATTACTCAGCTCTTCAATGCTAGAAAAATTACCGTGTTTCCTGCGGTATTCAACAATCCGCTTTGCGATGGTTTCACCAACATATTTGAGCTCTTTATCGAGAGTCTTAGCGCTGGCAGTATTGATGTTGATCTTGGCTGATTTGCCCTCAGCAAAAGCCATAGAGCTGAATCCGAGAATAGCGACAAACAAGGCTGCGATAATATTACGCATCATAGGTATCATTCCTTTAATAACCTTGAGGGAAAAATAAGACATTGGTCTTATTACTGTCTTAAGCTAGTCAGTGTTATGGCCGTTTGCAAGGTAACACACGCTATCCGCTAATTCTTTACGTAGCGAGTATCCATATGATCTCGCCAAAATCATGTCACTGATGGCTTTTGACAAGCACATTATTCAATGAAATAAAAGACATCTTATCCATCACACCACATCGACAAGACAGTTGGTCCTCAGCACATTGCCGCGTAAGTACTCAAAAACTCCTGTGCAGACCACATGGCAGCCAGCATGAGGCGTATTCGATAATATTTGCCAGTCTCGGAATT
>NZ_BAABFL010000418.1:0-17821 GCF_039540975.1 Kistimonas scapharcae | reverse complement strand
GCTGGGTTACATGGCTGCGCGAACCTGCCCCATGCCAGCAAGGCTTCTCAAGCTGGCTGAGCCACAGTGGTAATCAGGAAAAAGTATCACTATCAATTTACGCATAATATGATTGCGTCATTATATAGGTCAGAAAAAACACCGAATGATGGCTATTGGAAATCCACTGCTTCTCCAGGGCTTTATTATATAAAAACATCCGATGCAAAGGCGCTGGCGGCAACCTTTAATTTGATGCGATCAATGTCTTCTTCAAAAATCAGTATGGTTAATTTTTCCAGCGTTAATGCGAAGCATAATTATTCGATTACTAGTGCGTGAAAATAACAAGGTGTTTTTCTGAAGGGGGTGGATGTGAAATTTTCCTTTGATTACAGTCGTGCATTTTCCAGAAATGTTGGGTGGTTCTCTCCGGAGGAACAGGAATTATTAAAATATAAGCGTGTAGCGATTGCTGGAGCCGGTGGCGTTGGTGGTATTCATATTCTTACCCTGGCCCGCCTCGGAATTGGTCGATTCCATTTGTCAGACTTTGATACGTTTGAAATTGAAAATATGAACCGCCAGGTCGGTGCTAATATGTCGACCCTGGGCTGCAGTAAATTGCAAGTCATGGTGGATCAGCTGAAAAGCATCAATCCGGATGTTGATATAAAAGTCTTTCCTAAAGGGGTTAACGAAAACAATCTCGATGCTTTTCTGGAGGGTGTGGATTGCTACTTGGATGCACTGGATTTTTTTGCGCTGAATATACGACGATTACTTTTCAAAAAATGTGAAGATAAAGGTGTACCTGCGACAACGGTTGCCCCATTGGGAATGGGGGCTGCCGTATTGAATTTTCTGCCTGGTCATATGTCTTTTGAGGATTATTTTTGTTTTGATGGCCATTCGGAGCAGGAGCAGTATTTACGCTTTCTGGTGGGGCTGGCTCCGGCTCGTTTACATACCGCGTATCTGGTGGATCCAGCAACTGTCAGCCTGGCTGATAAACGCGGTCCTTCAACCATTATTGGTTGTGAAATGGCTGGTGCGCTGGCGGCTTCACAGGTTGTTAAGCTCCTGTTGAATCGTGGAGATACTATTGCGGCTCCACGAGGTTTGCAAATGGATGGCTATACGAATCAACTTAAACTCACCTGGCGCCCATGGGGTAATCGTAATCCATTACAGCGACTGGCCATCCACTTTGGGAGAAAAGCATTGATTGACCAAAAAACGCCAGTTAAACCGTTTGCTGAACCCGAGACGGTCGCGCAAAATGTGATTGATCATGCACGCTGGGCACCCAGTGGTGATAATGCCCAGCCCTGGCGCTTTGAACTCAACAGTGATTCTGTATTTACAGTGCACACTTCCGATACGAGCGATACCGTCGTATATGATTTACATGGTTGGTCAAGCTTGTTAGCCATTGGTGGTTTATTAGAAACGATTGAAATTGCCGCAACCTTGTTTTCCCATCAGGCAAGTATCCAGCAAGTGAGGACTGAAAGAAGGCGAAGTCCTGTTTTTCAAGTCAAACTCATACCTGATGATACCTGCAAGGTGTCTCCACTGGCGCCTTACATTAAGCTCCGTACAGTTCAACGACGCAGTATGGGCACTCGAGCGTTGAACGTGCATGAAAAAATGACGATGGAACGCGCCCTGCCTGAGGATGTGGATGTCATTTGGCTTGAGTCTCAGCCGCAAAAAAATAAAGTAGCAAAGTTGTTATTTGCTAACGGCAAAACCCGGCTGACTATGAAAGAAGCCTACCCTATACACCGAGCCGTGATTGATTGGGAAAAACCTGTCAAAAGCCCTGATAAAATTCCGATTAAAGCCGTTGGGGTTGATCGACTAACGGCAATAGTCTTTAAGTGGACAATGGCCAGTTGGCGAAGGGTGCGATTTTTGAACGCTTGTTTGGCTGGTACCTGGTGGACTCGCATTCAACTGGACTGGTTGCCAGCAAGGAATAGCGCGGCGCATTTTGCATTAGTAGCTAGAAGTAATCCTGACAATCAAAATGATTATCTGTCGGCAGGTCGGGCGATACAACGTTTCTGGTTAACCGCATCAACACTGAATTTGGGCTTTCAGCCTCAACAGACCCCGGTCATCTTCAATCAGTATCTTAACCAGTCCATAAGATTTACGGACAGCAAGCGAGTATTGCATCATGCCAGAAAGGTAAAGTATCGGTTTGATCACATGTTCGGCGATAAAGCTGAACGGGTGGTCTTTATGGGGCGTTTGGGGCGCAGTCAGCTTCCTGCATCACGTTCAATCCGAAAAAACTGGTCTGAGCTGTTAGTTGAACCTGTGACGCAATAGTTCGGTACCACAGACAATAAAAAAGGGTACGAGCTGTACCCTTTTTTATTTATTCTTTATCCGCTGTTACGTTACATCAGGTTCACAATGCGAGGCGTGATCAGGAACAAACGAACGGTTTTGACATAGGTATCAGACTTGGATCGGAACATGGCGCCGACAAGTGGGATGTCACCCAGTACAGGTACTTTGCTGACACTTTGGTTATTGGATTCATAATAATAGCCACCAATCAACAGACTTTCGTTCTCATCAATGACCGCCTGTGTGCTGATGGTACTGTTCTTGATAGTCGGTAATTCCTTGACGTTCTCCCGGGTGTCGCCTCGGGCACCATCCTGAATATTGACACTGAGATGAATCTTACGACCAGTGACTTCTTCCACGATGCGTGGCGTTACCTTTAGAACAGAGCCGTAGGTAACAGGAAACAGCTGAGCATCTTCTGTACTGGCCACTTCAACATAGAATGTTTGACTGTTGTCTAATACTGCTTCCATGTTATCCAGCGTTAGAACCGATGGACGGGCCAGAACCTTGGCTTTACCTTCTGATGAAAGCAGGTTGACCTGCGTAAACAGTCGACCACTGGTGTTCTGGATGATTGTGCTGAAGGTATCACTGGTATTGGTATCGCTGCTGAACGGATTAAATTCAATAAAATCACTGCCGCTGCTGTTGAGGTCCAGTTTCCAGTTCACGCCGAGGCGATCCAGGCTGTCGGTGTTGATATCAATAATGGAAACATTGATTTCAACCTGGGCAAGCGGTTTGTCGAGTGTATTGATTAAGCTGGCATACATCGCCATTTTGGTGGTGAGGTCATGCACGATGACGGCATTCAGACGACGGTCGGCGTTGATATAGACATTCTCTGCTTTCACGTTCGGGTTGGGGGCAGACGGTTGTTGTTCACTTCCACCGGCAGGCGTGGCTTTCTGCACGCTCTGCATGGCCTGATGACTGACGCCGGTCATGGAAATACCACCACCCTGTACGATCTCACGAAGAATACTGGCAACACCGGGAATCGTGACCTGCTGGCTTCTGAAATTAAAGTTGCGGTCATCTGCCCAGGCGTATTTGAGGGGAAACACCTTGACGGTCATCTGGCTCTTTTGTCGGTTGCCTGCTTTGGAGTCAAGCAGTGATGCCGTCTGGGTGACCAGTTCCATGTACCGAGGTGGACCCGAGAGGTAAATGATCCCTTCGGCCGGCTTGGCGCGCCAATAGAAGCGATTATCCCAGATGCCAATATCAATCAGCGTCTGACGGAATTCCTCGGCACTCATGTACTGCAGGCTGATAATTTCTTTTTCAATTTCCTGACTGTTGTAGATGTAAAGGGTATTGCCATCGAAGTACCAGATCAGGTTATTGATATGGGCCATCTTGTCGAGGAATTCGACCGGTGTCAGTGGTCCGAAACGGCCATTGACGACACCTTCGACAAATTCGCTGAGTACAATCGGAATACCATAGTTACTGGCGAAGTTGCGCAAAACATCGGCGACGGGCTCTCCGTTGCCAAAATAGGCGTAGGGTTTGGTGGTGTTGAAAGCTTGCCGTTGTTGTGAGGGAAACGGCTCATTTATGTTCGCCTGATTTGCATTCGTTTGATGGGCCGGATAAGGGGCAGAGCTGTTCCGGGGCAGTGGTGGCGAGGTGGTGACCTGATTCTGGTTGATTTCAGACTGGTAGAAGCGGTTATCCATCGGAATGCCTGCCGCGGCTTCTTTGCCCGCAGCCGGTGCGTCTTCTGGAAGGAGTAACTCTTCAGGGTATTCATTGCCTGGCATGTAGATGATCTGGCCGACCATTACCTCGTCAGGATCACTGATGCTGTTGTGATGGGACAGGAGGGCGACCGGGTAGCCATACATCTGGGCAATCTGGGAGAGGGACTCCCCAGGCTGGACGATATGCTTCTGAGCGTGGTTGGCTGAGGAATAACCGTTGTCGTACCCATAGCCCTGCTGTGCCAGGCTCACTGGCGAAAGGCTGAACATGAGTATCGAACCGGCGAGTGACAGTGCCGTCACAATTCGCATTGCTTTAACGCCTCCTTGCTGAAGTTTGGCCAAAACTCCAACAGAACCCCGCCGCTAAGGTCTGAGCACAGGATACGGCCTCATTCCGTTGATCATGTCCGTATGACAGGTGTTAAAAAGAATCGGGCAACTTTAGTACGGTTTTATAATAAAAAACGACTTCAATATCACAAGTTTATACAACGAATAGCCGGTCTGCACAATTAACTGTCATTTATCGGGACTACTCAGCGCTTATTGGGTTTACCTGTCGGATTGTTGATCCGAAATAACAAAAATGCTGGATTTCATGGATTTCGCCAAGGGGCTATTTCTGTCGGGCTTCTAAACTTTAAGGAGGCACCCGTGCCGGTTTCTTCTATGGATGCAGGGCGACGCGACGGATGGCAATGAATCTGGATATCAACCGCGGTCTGACAGGTATCAGCTATGTGACGGATACGTCAGAGCTCCCGGATCTTGGCGCCTCCAGAAAAACCACCGTTTCTACCGCCAACAGCTATTCCGTCGCCGATAATGTCAGTGATGCGCTGGGTTATGACAACCAGGATAAAAAGCTCGCTGACTTCGCCCGCAATGCGGTGAGGCATCAATACAATGTGTCTGAGCATAAGGACAACCTCAAGGCGACAAAAGAGTTTCTCATCGATGTCTTGAACAGCGATATTGATATCCCTGAGGATGCCAAGGATAAGCTTAAGAACATGCTGGCGGAAATTGAAGGCGATGAACGGCTCTTCCAGGATGCACAGATGCGCAGTCTTGTACTGATAGCGGTATAAAACATGGTAAAGGATATTGATCAGGGTAAAATCGACTGGCTGTTGACCCAGGCCTACACCAAGATGCGTCACCGTCAGTACAAAGGCAGTCTGGCGTTGCTTGAAGGATTGCGCGTTCTGGCACCGGATCACCCTGAAGTTTACCGCATGCTGTCTTATACCCTCCTGCAGGCGGACCAGCCTGAAGAATGCCTGCAGATGGTCGATAAATACCTGCAATATCTGCCTTCCGCTGCGGACGATGAAGAGATCCGCTGGATTGAGGCCAGAGCCAGGTTGCGGCTGGATAAAACTGCGAACGGAGCCCAGCAAGGCGAAACATCCGATTAACCGCCGAAGTCGACCGGCAGGGGACCATGAGCAGCCTCAGAATCAATTCAATTGTACAGGGCATAGGCAGCCGCAAGGATGTGATGCTGGCGATTCTGCTGGTATCCATCATTGTTCTGATTATCCTGCCGGTTCCCACCGTACTGGTGGATGTGTTGATCGCCACCAATATGGGTATTTCAGCCATCCTGTTGATGACGGCGATTTACCTGAAGTCTCCGCTTGAATTTTCGACCTTTCCCTCGGTTCTGCTGGTGACGACACTGTTTCGGCTGGCGCTATCCATTACCACTACCCGTCTGATCCTGCTGCAGGCCGATGCCGGCCAGATCGTCTACACGTTTGGTAATTTCGTGGTGGGCGGAAATCTCATTGTCGGGATGGTGATCTTCCTGATCATTACCATTGTCCAGTTTCTGGTTATCACCAAGGGGTCTGAACGGGTGGCCGAAGTCAGCGCCCGTTTCTCACTTGACGGTATGCCCGGCAAGCAGATGAGTATTGATGCTGATATGCGTGCCGGTTCCATCGATATGGAAGAAGCCCAGGCCCGCCGCGGCCGGGTAGAGAAAGAATCACAGCTTTACGGCTCCATGGATGGTGCCATGAAGTTCGTGAAGGGTGACGCCATTGCCGGTCTGATCATCATTTTTGTCAATATCGGCGCAGGCGTTGCCATCGGTGTATTCCAGATGGGGATGACCTCTGGCGAAGCCTTGCAGTTATTTTCCATTCTTACCATTGGTGACGGCCTGATTGCACAGATTCCGGCGCTGCTGATCTCTATTACGGCCGGTATTATTGTTACCCGGGTCGCCAATGAAGATGCCACCGACCTGGGTAACGAAATCGGCGACCAGCTGATGAACAAGCCCAAGGCACTGTTGGTGGGGGGGGGCTTGTTACTCGGGTTTGCTACGGTTCCCGGATTCCCTACGCTGACGTTTTTGTTTCTGGCAATGCTGGTAGGCGGTGGTGGCTTTATGAAACTCCGCAAGCAGAGGCGCGAGGAGTTACATGAAGATGAGGGTGGTATTCCCGCCATGGCCGCGGCAGCGGATGGCAGACCGGACAAGAAGCAGCGTCTGGACAAACAGGAGGAGTTCTCCCAAACACTGCCTCTGATCATTGATGTGCCGACGTCATTGCAGAATCGCCTCAATACGTCAGAACTCAATGAGGAGCTACTCAAGGTCCGGAAAGCGCTTTATATGGATCTGGGCGTGCCTTTCCCGGGTATACACCTCCGCTTCAATGATGCGATTGAAGATGAACATTACAAGATCCTGCTCAATGAAGTACCGGTCGCCAATGGCCATTTCCGGCAGGGCTTTGTGTTTGCACGGGAGCAGGCCGAACATCTTGATATGCTCAAAATTCCCTATGAAATGGGCGAGCCATTTATTCCGTTACTGGATAGCCTCTGGGTGCCTGAATCCAAAAAGGACGCGCTGGATAACGCCGGCGTTAATTACATGGGTGATTCCAAGATTCTTACCCATCATCTGGCCTTTGTCCTCAAAAAGTACGCAGAAGACTTTATTGGGATTCAGGAAGCCCGCTACCTGCTGGAGAAGATGGAAGACAGCTTTGGCGAGCTGATCAAGGAAGTACAGCGGTTGATCCCGGTCAACAAGATTGCCGAGATCTTCCAGCGGCTGGTGTCCGAGGATATTTCCATCCGCAACCTGCGTACCATCCTGCAGTCGCTGGTGGTCTGGGGGCACAAGGAAAAAGAAGTGGTGCAGTTGACGGAGTATGTCCGGGGCAGCCTGAAACGCTATATCAGCTTCAAATACAGTAATGGGCAGAATATTTTGTCCGTCTATTTGCTGGACCAGGACCTGGAAGATACCATTCGCAGCGGTATCCGGCAGACCTCAGCTGGCGCCTACCTGGCCCTTGATCCAACGGTAACAGCCCGCTTTGTGGAAGTGGTGAAGCAGACCATTGGCCGTATCGGCCACCTGGACAACAAGCCGGTGCTGATTACGTCCATGGACATCCGCCGTTATGTGAGAAAACTGCTGGAAGCGGAAGTCTACGAATTGGCGGTTCTGTCCCACCAGGAATTGACGGAAGAAGTGACGGTACAACCACTGGGCAGAATTGCGCTGACCTGATCAGGCCAGATGTAATCTGGAGATCATAGGGAAGTTGTTTATCAGGCTTTTCTAGTGAATGGTTGGATAGTCGTCTTCATCCAACCGTGCATAGACATACTGGTCGTAGTATTTCCCATTCTTGCAGATGTTTTTACGCAAGATCCCTTCCAGTTGAAAACCACATTTAACCAGCACTTTCTGGGAACCAATGTTGTATTCAATGACATCCGCGAACAGGCGCTTGATGCCACGCTTTTTGAACGCATATTCCGCCACACTGTTAACCGCTTTGGTGACGATCCCCTGTCCCCAGTATTCTTCACTGATCCAGAAACTAATCTCGGCGCTGTTACGGTGAACGTCGCCTTGCACCAGGAAGCCAATTTCCCCAATCGCCTCTTTATTCGTGGCAATGGCAAAGCGACTCTCTGTTTCATGCTCCTTGGCGTGCTGGATCCAGTGTCGGGCATGCTCAATGGTGTAGGGCACCGGGAAACTTTCGCGCTGGTTGACTGCGATGTTGGGGTTGTCCCCGTGTTTGGCCAGTCCGGATGCATCGCCATACAGCAGACTGCGGAGTGAGACGTCATCGGTGAGCTGGATGTCCATACAGCTGATACCCCCTGGATACAGAATCGTTATCAAAGGGGTTATCGGCCAATATCCTATTCTGTTGATGAGTGAAATTGTGATTGATGTGAAGCAGTAACGGTAATGGCCGTTATCGATCAGTGATAGTTGAGATGTTTGGGGTGCAAAAACGCTGCAAAATGAAAATCTTGTTTTTTGAAAATCGTATTCACTTT
Source organism: Kistimonas scapharcae (assembly GCF_039540975.1). Lineage (NCBI taxonomy): Bacteria > Pseudomonadati > Pseudomonadota > Gammaproteobacteria > Oceanospirillales > Endozoicomonadaceae > Kistimonas > Kistimonas scapharcae. Next base: position 9,425 of record NZ_BAABFL010000418.1, on the reverse strand, counting down.
TAGTTGATGAGAATACTGCGGTCTAATGCGTGCTTTTTAAATGTGTATTCCACAGCTCCCGGATGGTTTTAGTCAGTTCGGTAGGAACAAAAGGTTTTACAATAACGCCAATCGCACCCGTTTTCTGATAGGTTTCAATCTCATGTTTTTCTACCTTGGCGGTGACAAAGGCAATGGGCGTGGATTGATAAGTATTCATCTCGCGAATATGGTTGTAGAGTTGAATACCATCCATATCAGGTAGCATGACATCCAGCAAAATCATCTGGACATCAATTTGCGGAAGCTGATTGAGGGCTTCTTTGGCGGTTTTATAGGTCGTAATCTGATAGTGTCCCCCTGTTTCAAGTACCAGGTTCACCAGTTTCTGCATGCTGGGATCATCTTCAACATACAGAATACGCTTGAGTTCGGTATCCATGAGTTCACATTTCTCTTGCAGTTATTTTTGATTGGTTTTAAGCGTTTTTATTAATATGTGATTCGTTTTTATTTGTATTTGTTATAGCTCGAATCATTTGAGCATAATTCTATGTAATTATAATCGATAGGCTGGCGTACGATGCTTTATAGTTAACTATATGAGATCAACGCTTCTGATCAGGTGTAATTCATGGATGATTATGAATCCGCGTTGAATGAAATTCGACAACTGTTCAAGGAAGAATTAAAAGGAACCTTACCGTTTCTTTCGGAGTGTGCCTCTGCCATGTCCGATGGCAGTCTGGATAATTATCATTTTGAAAAACTGAAGGAAGTGACCCTTAACCTGACAGGGTCAGGAAAGAGTTACGGCTATTCCTGTATTTCGGACGTGGCGCATGTATTGCTGACGCTGTTAAAGAATGACGAAGTCTCACAGGATTCCGGGCATAAACTGCATTGTTCAGAGCAGGCGAAACTGGGTAGCCTGACAACGGCCCTGATAATCGTCATGGAGAAAATCATTTCCGGCGATATCGAGGTGGAGCAGGAAGCGACCCAGAATGTGGTGTTTACGCATGATACGACCGAGGCGCCTCCTCACCTTACCGTTATGAGTGATAATGACGCTTCCGCTGATGAGGAGGAAGATAATGATGATCTGGCTGGAATCATGCCCTCTTATATCCATATGGGGCACGGTGTCTGGCTGAAAGTGGATATTTGACCCGTTTCAAAAGCCTTTCCTGGGCATTTCCCCCCATACCCGGTTTTTTCGGATGAACCGTATCCAGCCGCCAATACGGAGAAGGTTGCAGATCTGCCGGTAACCGAGATTCTCAATGATGGCCATGAATACCAGCCGTACGTAATTACGAACCTCCCTGTAACTGCTGTTCCAGCGCTCTTCGAGCCACAGTGAAAGCAGGCTGGTGAAAATGCCAAAAAGGGTGATCAGCGCAATGTAGGCCAGCCAGGTTTGGGGGGAGAGAATACCCGCCAGGTAACTGATGGTTATGACCACGTAACCCAGCACTTCTGTGATAGGGCCGAGAATGTCCACAACAAACGTCATTGGCAGGGCAAAAAGCCCAATCCGTCCATAAACGGGATTCAGGAACATTCGCCAGTGATTGAAAAATGAATCAATGGCCCCCTGTTGCCAGCGCATCCGCTGGTTACAAAATATCCGCCAGGTTTCCGGTACCTCTGTCCAGCACACCGGTTCCGGTATGGCGACCACCTTGTAATCGGTATTGGCCTTGCGCCGCATCAGCTGATGAATATTCATGATCAGTTCCAGGTCTTCACCCATGGAACCGACCGGGTAGCCCCCGGCCTCAATGGCTATCTCTTTCTTGAAGATGCCAAAGGCACCGGAGATCAGCGTCAGCATATTCAGGCGGCTCCAGCCGTTTCGGGCGATCATGAAGGCTCGCAGGTATTCCACTATCTGGAAGAGTGCCAGTATGTTACCGGGTAACCTGACCGGATCGACGACCCCGTGGTTGACGGTGCTGCCATTGACGACGCAGACCGTTCCGCCGGCCGCCACGGTATTGTCGGGATCCAGCACGAACGGCATCATGACTTTCAATAGAGAGGCGTCCTCAAGGATGGTGTCACCGTCCATGACACAGAAGTAATCGGTTCGGGAATAGTTGATACCGGCATTGATTGCGTCCGATTTTCCCCCGTTGACCTTATCAAGCACAATCAGGTTGCTGAACACTGGATTGCAGTAAACGCCCTGAATAGCCTGATGAGACAACCGGTAATCACTGGCATAGTGAACCTCATGGAGTTCGAATTCTTCGATCAGGTTGGCCAGAGTCTTGTCCTTGGACCCGTCATTGATGACGATGATCTGGTAGCGGGGGTATTTGAGTGCCATCAGGGCGTGAACCGTTTTGGTGATAACCGGTTCTTCGTTGTAGGCCGGGATCAGGATGGCGACGGCCGGCGCCAGCTCCGTGGTCAGGCACATCCATTCATCTTCGGGGTCGCGCTCTTCGGAGGGTATGAACAGAACCAGTAACACCGGAAATACCTGGAAGAAAACAATCACCAGGGTATTGATCAGGAAAAACAGGCTGAGCCACTCTATCTCCTGAGCATAGAGTGTAAGGTATCCCTGAAGTTGTTCTGCAAGCGTTTGGCCACTGTTCACTGTTTTGATTGCATTTCCAGCATAACATCTCTGGCAATATCGGCCGCGCGGCCCACATCTTTCCTGATGGCCATTTCCAGCAGGCGTCTGCCCGCCATATTCGTATTGAACAGTGCGTGGGCGGCGTGATAGCCCACGCTCCAGTCCGGGTCTTCCAGGCTCCGGTAAAGGGTCTCAAACAGGGCAGGGGTGGCATGGTGTTCGGCCAGCCTGACCGCCACCCGGCGGACTTTAATACTGGCGTCCGTCAGTGCTTTCTGGAGCCACTCATTGCTGATCTTGATACCGGTGCTTCTGACCGCCAGCAACAGGTGTTCCCTGATCGTATCATTGGGGTCATCCAGCAGTATCAGCAGCCTGTCCATATCCCTGACGTCATGCATTTCCTGAAGGGCATGGATAACGGCTAGCCGGAAGGTCAGCGATTCCTCCCGGTTCAGGGCAATCGGGATCATATCGTCAGCACATATCGGGTCGAAATGCCGGAGGACATCGGCCGCCCTGATCCAGGACACAGACTTCATGCGCTTCAGGCAGTACAGCACGGGCGGCAGGTAGAGGATATGCCGTTCCGCCAGTCGCCGCATGGCGCGTAACTGCAATGACGGATGTTCCCTGGGACTGATCATCAGGCGGAAAAGGTCCTCATCCTCGAAACCGGAATAGTGAGACAAGGTCTGCAGAGAGAGCATTCGCTTATGGATTTCCCGCGTGCGCCAGAGAGCCGTCAGGTGTTGCTGGTAATAGTGTTGATTCTCCAGCAGGTGGCCAAGCTTTTCGATCACATTGCCTTTCAGGGAACGGAAAAAATCCTCCGCAAGCTCTGCAATAATCCAGATATCCTCGTTGGTCTGGATCAGCGCGCGGGTATCGCCGGACAGGGGGCTGAAGATATAGGTGGTGATCCATTCGGTCAGGGCTTTCTTGCGCTTGTCTCGCCGGATCTCTTTTTTTCGCCAGTAGAGCCTCAGGCAGATTTCCGTGGCCATCATCCCCAGCGAGATCGCTGCCAGGGCGAGGGCCAGGTACCAGATAATCAGCCAGTTCATGGATGGCGCCCCCTAGTACCAGATGGTCAGCCCTGCTGACAGTATTTCCCGGGTATAGAGGTTCTTGAGTACATCCCGTCCGTAGCCGGCACGCAGTGTCAGTGTATCGGAGTAACGGTAGATCATGCCGTAAAACCAGCTGCGGGTGTCAATGGTGACATCACTGTCCATTTCATGGGCATTGGAGGCACCAGCATAGAGCTGCAAACGGGACGTGACCTGCCAATCCGCACGGATCAACCCATCGCGGGTGGGTGAGGTGCGATGGCTGTTGCCCAGGATAGCGACCATCGAAAACCAGACGGTTGGTGTAGGGTAATACACCAGTCCGGGTTTGACGGTGTGGACGGTGTTGTCCCGGAACCACTCGGTGTACAGGTTACCGGTGACCCACCAGGCGCCCCCCAGACGGTCATGGCCCAGCCGGTAACGCATGTCACCACCCAGCTTCCGGGTGGCGAGAAAGTCGGCGTCAGGGGTCCAGCTGCCATGGACTGCCCACGATAAGGTTGGGGATACCGACCGGTACAGGGACAGGCCGGCCACCCGGTCACGGCGATCAAACCGGTGTTCCTCCCGCCCACTGAACGCCAGGCTCCAGCCCTCTGACAGAGGGCGGGAAAGACTCACGGAATAGTTTCGCCAGCTCTCTATGGGCGCGTCCCGAAATCGCGTGGTTTCGAAGTTAATATCCGCGCGCCAGGGGCGGGGAGGAGACGCTGGCGGTTCGGCCGTCGTTGTTGATTGTTTATCAAGGGGTAGCGTTCTGGTGGACATTAAGCTGTCCAGGGTTTGACGCATGGCTGGGTCATCGTCCCGGGTCAGCATCTGCTGATAGAGGCGTATGGCGTCCTCATCACGTCCTTGTTGTTGAAAGAGTTGCGCCATCAGGTGTTGGGCGTCGCGGTATTCGGGCGATGTAGCCAGCAGCTGCTTCAGCGACTGCTCCGCCTGCTTTATCTCGCCTTGCCATAGCCAGAGGCGGGCTTCCAGCACGCCAAGGTCTACATTGTCGGGAAATCGCGCCTGAGCCAGGCTGAGCGTCTTTTGCGCCTGCATGTACTGTTGCTGGTAGGCCAGTGTGCTGATGAGGCGGTGCCAGCTCATGAAATGCCCGGGTTGCTCGGCAATGGCCTGACGAAAAAGTTGTTCAGCCTCGGGGTATGACCGGTTCTGGAGTACCTGCATGCCGTTGGCATAGGACGGGGGTTCCGCCCATGCACCTGTCGTCATGAATACCAGCAGCAGGCTGCAGTGAATAAGGCCTGTCCGTGCCATAACCTGTTTTTCAGAACCTGTCCCTGGTTCTGCTCCTTTGGGTCCCTGTCCTGACAGGGGCGTGTGTCTGTCAGATGCCAGCCTGGGAGAGCGTCGCCTGTACCCGAACCAGCAGCTCCTCGGGATTAAAGGGCTTGCAGATGTAGTCGCCGGATCCCAGTTTCAGGCCCTTGAGGACATTCGCTTCCTGGTTCAGTGCAGAAAGCATGATAACGGGGATATGGGCAAGCTGGTTGTCAGCCTTCATTTTCTGCAACACGGCAAAACCGTCCATGCCGGGCATCATGCAGTCCAGGATGGCAAGGTCTGGCTTACGGGTCTTGATCTGAGTCCAGGCGTCGTCGCCATTGTCGGCGGTTAATATGTTGTAACCTTCATGACTGAGCCGGTTCTTGACCAGCCCGATAATCATCGGGTCATCATCCGCCAGCAGTATTGAATACTGTTGGCAGTTGAGGGTTTCCCGGATCTTGTCGCGCAGTTCATTCTTTTTGCAGGGCTTGATCAAATAATCCGTGGCGCCACTTGAGAGGCAGTGAATCACAGTCTCTTCATCATCCTGGGCTGAGAGCATGATCACGGGGCAGTGCTTAAGGTCGATAATGTCTGCCAGTTGGGTCAGGATTTCCTTGCCGCTCATGTCCGGCATGGAGATGTCCAGCAAAATGAGCGCAGGATTGACGTCGGCGGCCACCTTCAGCGCTTTTTTGCCAGAATCGGCTTCGGCAAAGCGGTAAGGCTCTGTGTGCAGTGAGAGGATGATGGCCTTCCTGAACATCGGGTCGTCATCGACCAGCAGGACGAAGGGTAATGGCTTGCCGTCATCAGCTGTCGCTACGTCAGTACTGGCGTCTTCAGCCTCAGTCTCAACGTCGGTGTTACCGGTGTCTGTGCCATCGGAGGCATTGAGGGTCTGGGTGGCGACCTGGATCAGGTCCAGTACCTGGGCTTTTAACCGGGCCAGGCTATCGGGCGGCAGGATGGGCTGGTCAGGGTTTTCCAGGGCGCGGATCATCCAGCGGTCAAGCGGTTGTGCCGTTTCACTGAGCGCATCAAAGCCATAGGTACTGCCGGTACCCGCGAGGTTGTGGGCAATGGTCTTGACGCGTTTGAAGGTCTCTCCAGACAGTGTCGCCAGGGATTCCTCGCCAAGCAGCTGCTGAAGCTCCACGACAGCGCCGGACAGGTTCTCCAGATACTCCTTGCGCAGGGCGGCCATCATCTGTTCGAACTGTTCCGAGTTGCTCACGCACTTGCGCTCCCTTTCCTTGTCGTATGATTCAGGATGTGCCGGCAGGCATTAGCCCTGGCTCTTTTCCCAGAGCGCCTGGATTTGCCCCGGCAGCTCGGCGGGCTCATAGGGTTTGGGAATGACGCCGACCGCGCCCATATCCATATAGGCCGCGATTTCATTCGCCTGAACCTTGGCGGTCATGAAAACAATGGGGGTGTCTTTGTAGGCATCATAAGTGCGCAGGTGACGGAATACCGTCGGCCCGTCCATGTCAGGCATCATGACATCGAGAATTACCAGCTGGGCATGGGTCGTTTTGGCTTTTTCCAGGGCATCCTGGCCGCATTCACAGGCGGTAATGTCAAAATTACCCAGCATGCTTAATGTCATTTCCGTGATTTTACGAATATCCGCATCATCTTCGACATAAAGAATCTGTTTCAGTGGTGTCGTCATTAGTCATTCCCTCGCAATTACCGTGTATATCGGCTTTTGGCTTTTATCATTAAAACGAGTTGTATTCCGCTAAGCTTATTTTTATAGGTGTAATAAGGATGTTGGTACCGTGAGCAGGAAAGCGTACCCGAAATTTATTGATGACCTGACTTTTTATTCAAGTGGTAACGGCGAAGAGGCCAGTCAGAATTTTTTCCATTTGTCAGAAGACCTGAAAAAACTCCACGCCATAACGTCAATACATTACGACAGCTTCGATGGGATGATTGCCCGTTATCTGCAGGCAGGTATTGATATTTTTCAGTTGGAAACCGGTATTGTCAGCCATATCACGGATGCGAAAACGTATGTCGTTGATGGGGTTTCATCCCCGCTTGATGTCATCCATCCCGGCGATACATTTGAACTGGAGGGAACCTATTGCCGTGAAGTCTACAAGACGGAATGTGTACTGGGTTTTCCCCATGTCGGGAACATGCCGGATATGCAATCCCACCCGGTTTATCAGAACCTGAAACTGGAAGCCTATCTTTCAGCACCGATTTATGTGGGAGATAAGCTGTACGGTACCCTGAATTTCACGGATCGAAAGCCCCGTCAACACGGTTTTTCAGAGCACGAGCGGGACCTGCTGGCCATGATGGCCGAATCCATCGGTCTTTTTCTCTTGCTCAAGGACAAGGAAACCCAGCTGAAGGAAAAAAACGAACGGATCATTCGGATGGCGGGCTATGTGGCCCATGACCTGAGGAACCCCCTGGGCGCCATCAAGAGCATGTCACAACTGATGCAGATGGCAGAGCTGGATCCGGTGGATCAGAAGGACCTGCTGGTGCGTATTGGGAGCAGCGCGGATCGGGCGCTCGAGCTGATCAGCAGTATTCTGGACATGGCCAGCCTGGGGGCAGGGAAGGTGGTGTTGACGGTGACCGAGTTTGCCCTGAAACCGATGCTGGAGGAGTGTGTCGCCCAGTGTCAGCTGCCAGGCGAGCATGACCGGAGCCGGATTGATATCCAGGTGCCGGATCTGGCACTCGTGTCGGGTGACCGTAACCGGTTGATGCAGGTGTTTTCCAACCTGTTGATCAACGCCTGCAAATACTCCGAAGCCGGAAGTCCCATCACCCTGACAAGCCCTTGCCAGCATGATGGACGCCTTTGCGTTGAGGTCATCAACCGGGTGGCGGAACCGGCAGATACCGCCGTGACGAATCAATCGCCCATTTATCAGTCCATTGGCTTTGGGCTGGATATTGTCCGGGAAATCCTGGCGCTGCATGAGGCAACACTCGAGGTGTTCGAGCAGGATGGCCAGTATAAATCCGTGCTGTGTTTGCCGATGCCTGGTACCCAGGCTGATAGCCCGCAGGATGTCCATGAATCGGATTAGCAGCAGGGAAGTGTGATGGTAATGCGAAGCGGGTGGGTTCTGGTTGTCTGGCTTGGCTGGTTTGGCCATAGCGCTGCTGCGTCAGACGGCTCCCGGCCAGGGGACAGCACGTCGCCGCTGTCTGAATCTCAGTCGGAGGCTGGCTATGTCATTGGTATTGTTCCCCAGTACGAAGTCCGGCAGATACAGCGGATCTGGCAGCCGGTTCTGGAACAGATCCGCCAGAAAACAGGCATACGCCTGACTCTCAGGGGCTCTCCTTCTATTCCGGCGTTTGAAGACGAGCTTGACCAGGCACAGTTCGATTTCGCGTATATGAATCCCTACCACTTTATCAGGGCTCATGAACGTAGCGGTTATCGTCCGCTGGTCAGGGATACCGGCAGGTGGTTGCGCGGCATTCTGGTGGTGCGGAGCGACAGCGAGCTGCAGTCAGTTGAGGCGCTGGATGGACGGGCAGTGGCCTTTCCGGCACCGAATGCGTTGGGTGCCTCCTTGCTGATGCGTGCCGAACTGGGGGAAAAGCACGGGGTTAAGGTCTTGCCCCGTTATGTACGCAGCCATTCCTCGGTGTATTTGAATGTCGCTACGTCACATATGGATGCTGGTGGCGGCGTACAGGCAACATTGAACCGCCAGTCCGCGCAGGTCCAGCAGTCGCTCCGCATTCTTTACCGTACTGAAAAGGTCGCTCCCCACCCACTGGCAGTGCATCCGCGGGTGCCGGCAGATGTGGCCAGTCGTGTGCGTGAGGCATTGCTGGCCATGGGGGAAACTGAGGACGGCAAGGCCCTGCTGGCCAGGATCCCCGTCAAGGTGATTGGTGACGCCACACTGGACGATTACAGGCCTCTCAAGGCCATGAAGCTGGACAAGTATTACGAAGAGTAGCGCTGTTTATGCAGGTACGTACAAAGCTGGCAGTACCCCTGATCATACTGGTGATTGGCTTTGCCTTGCTGGTCTATGGCTACTGGTTGCCGCAGTACCGCAGCGACCAGGCAAACGAGATACGCGCCAGTGAGCGGAGTTATATGGGGGTATTGGCAACAGCGCTGACCCCGGCCCTGCTATCCCATGACTTTGCCGAAGTGTATACGACGCTTGATGAGATTCTCGCCGAACGAGGCAGCTGGCAATCCGTCATTTTGAAGGATGCTGACGGAAAGGTGGTGTATCCCCTGGCGTCGGCACAGGTTGAACCCGGGTCAGGCGAATGGCTGGAAAGCGTTATTCAGCATGAGAGGGTTGTCGTTGGTGTCTTGCTGGTCAATGTCAACGTAGAGAGTGTGCTTGCAGGCAGTGTTACCACGATTTATCTCATGGGACATCTGATGTCGTTGATACCTTAACTCCCGCTTAACGATCTGAAGAAGTAAGGCTAAATTGAATGAAGAGAGCGTCCCCTGTGCTCTTCAGGCAAAA
>NZ_BAABFL010000417.1:0-17299 GCF_039540975.1 Kistimonas scapharcae | reverse complement strand
TTTGTGCAAAAACTGTACTCTGTTGCCAAAAGTACGGCCAGCTTGCTCACATTCCCAAGGTTAAGCGGGATTTAAGGATAAATTGCTGAATGCGTGCTGACGATATGGTTATGTTATGGGGACTCACAACACAGTCACAACGAAGGACATAACCTAATTCCTGAACAGCTGGCACCTTTCGGTCTAATCTTTTTGGAGAGTACAGGCTAATCATGTATAGCGTGTTTAGCCTCAGTGATCTGAGATTGACAGGATGTCACTCACATGGACAGTGCGACAACGAAACAGCGCCATTCTCCAACCATTCCCGGTGAGGGAGCGACTCGACTCGATCCATTGCTTGATTGCCTCGTTATTATCACCCGGTTGTTGGGCCAACCCCGGAGTGCGGAAGTGCTTCGGCAGGGCCTGCCAATAGAAAAGCATTGTTTGAATTGTTCGCTCTTCATCCGTGCTGCTGAGCGAGCGGGGTTTTCCGCACGACTGCTCAAGACACGCCTTCATGACATCTCTCCCCTGGTGACTCCTGTTGTCCTGTTACTCAAAGATGGTCGTGCCTGTGTGATGACGGCGATTGATCGTGGTTGTAAGAAAGCACGGATTATCCTGCCGGAATCGGGAGAGGGAACCCGTGATGTCACCTTTGTGCAGCTTGAGCATGAATATGCCGGGCATGCGTTTTTTATCCGTGAACAATACCGCTATGACGAGCGGGCTGAGGCGAATCTGGCGGTTCGTTCACGGCACTGGTTCTGGGGCACTTTGTCGCGTTCCTGGCGGATTTACCGGGACGTGCTGCTGGCGTCAGCACTGATCAATCTGTTTGCTGTGGTCAGTCCGCTGTTTGTGATGAATGTCTATGACCGTGTCGTGCCGAATAATGCGATTGATACGCTCTGGGTGCTCGCTATTGGTGCGCTCGCGGTGTTCTGCTTCGATACGGTGCTCAAGTTGTTGCGAAGTCACTTTATTGATCTGGCTGGTAAAAAGTCAGACATCATTCTGTCATCTCGCATCTTTTCCCGCGTCATGGGAATGACGATGGCCAACCGACCTCAATCGGTTGGTGCCTTTGCCCGTAAATTACAGGACTTTGAAAGTATTCGTGAATTTATTACGTCATCGACGGTGACGGCACTGGTGGATCTACCTTTTGCGCTGCTGTTGTTGATGGTGATGGGCTTCATTGGCGGCCCGCTGATTATCGTCCCACTGACGGGCATGGCGCTGATTGCCCTCTATGGCCTGATTATTCAACGGCCGTTGGCCAAAACGATTGACAACACGGTTCGGGCATCAGGCCAGAAGAACGCCATGTTGATCGAGAGTCTTTCAGGGCTTGAATCCATTCGGGCGGCGCGGGCCGAGGGAGAACTGCAGGGGCGGTGGGAAAAATGTGTCGGTCATATTGCCCGCTGGAGTGCCCACAGCAAACTGCTGACGGCTTCAACCGGTGTGGTGGTGGGATTTGTCCAGCAGTTGGTGACGGTGGCGCTGATTGTGGCTGGCGTGTACTTGATTATGAAAGGTGAGTTAAGCATGGGCGGGCTGATTGCCTCTGTGATGCTGGCTGGCCGCTGCCTGACGCCCATGGCGCAAATCGCCTCACTCTCGACCCGCTACAACCAGGCGCGTGCTGCGCTGACGGAACTGAATAATGTCATGCAGCAACCACTTGAAAAATCAGAGGAAAAACAGTTTGTCCACAGGGAGCGTCTGCAGGGACAGATCGCGTTTACCCATGTGTCATTCCAGTATCCAAAACAGCAGGGAAAAGCGCTGGATGATGTCAGCTTCTCTATCCGTCCGGGAGAGAAGGTCGGCATTATTGGTCGAAGTGGTTCTGGCAAGACGACGCTGAACCGCCTGTTGCTGGGGTTATATCAATCGGCATCCGGCGCAGTACGGTTTGATGGCCTGGACAGCCGCCAGATTGATCCGTCCGATCTCCGCCGTAACATCGGTACGTTGCTGCAGGACAGCAGTCTGTTTTATGGCAGTGTTCGGGACAACATCACCATGGGCGCCGGATTCGTAGAAGATGCAGCGCTACTGGGAGCGGCTGAAATTGCCGGGGTGATGGATTTCGTCCGGCACCACCCGGAAGGGTTGGAGATGCCGGTCGGTGAGCGGGGCGCCAACCTGTCCGGCGGGCAGCGTCAGTGTGTCGCGTTGGCGCGGGCGTTGATTACTGATCCCCCGATCCTGCTGCTGGATGAACCCTGCACCACGCTGGACAATACCAGTGAATACCTGGTCAGGCAGAGACTCAAGCAATACCTCCAGAGTAAGACGCTCATTATGGTCACGCATAAAGGAACGATGTTGGAGCTGGTCGACCGCTTGATTGTGCTGGATCATGGCAAAGTTATCGCTGATGGGCCGAAACAGCAGGTGCTGCAGTCTTTGGCGGCCTCTGTGCCACCGGCAGCGCAGGAGATCCGGTCATGATGAAAACTCCTGCACGACCGGCTAAAAAATCTCGCAAGCCGGTTCCAAAACACAATACAGGAAACGTTCGAAAGCCCAAGGTGCGTCGGGATTCTGCAGACCTGCAGTTTATGGCGGATATCCGCGCGGCTCAGCTCCAGGATGCGCCAATGGGAGCACGCGCATTGCTGTGGGTAGGATTGGTCGCCGTGCTCTCTGTGCTCATCTGGATGGGGTGGGCGCAACTTGATGAAATTACCCGTGGCAATGGCAAGGTGGTTCCTTCTTCACGGTTGCAGGTGGTACAGAACCTGGAGGGGGGCATACTGGATGTGATCTATGTGTCAGAAGGGGATCAGGTTGAAGTGGGCCAGACCTTGATGCATCTCGATGAAATTCGCTTTTCATCTTCCCTGCAGGAAGCAGAAGTGGAGTATTACAGTATTCTGGCAACGATCGCGAGATTACGGGCAGAAGCAGAGCAGCGAACGCTCATCTTCCCCCGTGCGCTGGATCGCTTTCCGGCTTCCAGGGATCGTGAGCAGGCGCTTTATCGTAGCCGTCGGCAGAGCCTGGAAACCAACTTGACCATTGTTAAGGAGCAGACGGAGCAACAGGAACAGGCGTTGCGCGCCCTGCGAAGCCGTCGCGCTCACCTTCAGAGAAGCTACGAACTCAGTCGCAAGGAGCTGGAGTTGACTCGCCCGATGGCCGAAAAAGGCGTGATCTCCGAAGTGGAACTGATCCAGCTGGAACAGAAGGTGAATGATCTGTTGGCCGAGCTGCGCAATGCCGAGTTGGATATGCCGAGGCTGACCTCAACGCTGGAGGAAAACCGGGCGCGCGAACGGGATGTGTTGCTGGATTTTCAGGCGCAGGCCCGCGAAACATTGCGAGAGAACGAGATCCGGTTGGCACGTATGACAGAATCCCGGAAATCCCTGCGTGACCAGGTGACCCGGCGCCAGGTCAAATCACCGGTCAAGGGTGTCATCAAAAAAATCCATGTGAATACGATTGGCGGTGTCGTGCAGCCGGGCATGGATCTGGTGGAGATTGTTCCGTTGCAGGATCATCTGCTGGTTGAAACCATGATTGCTCCCAAGGACATCGCCTTTCTGAGGATGGGACTGAATGCGGTGGTCAAGCTGACAGCGTATGACTTTGCCATCTACGGCGGTCTCCAGGGAAAAGTCGATCACATCAGCGCGGATACGATTATCAATGAGAAGGGAGAGAGTTTTTATCTGGTTCGCATCCGCACCGATCGTAACTGGCTGGGAACCGCAGAAAAACCCTTGCACATTATTCCCGGCATGGTAGCCAGCGTGGATATCATCACGGGCAAGAAAACCGTGCTCGACTATCTTCTCAAGCCTGTGCTCAGAGCCAAGGCCAACGCACTCACCGAACGCTGAGCCGGACACTGTTCAGCTTTTATCGCCTCCGTCGATCTCTATTGCAATACGCATCAATGGGTCCTGAGCCCGCATTACTATGCAATGCATAGGGGATCAGGCAAAGCCATGCTTCAGGGATCGGGGTGAACGATGGCCAGGCAGATCGAATCCAAGGCCGGTTTTTCCGGCATCATCATGACGGTGGTCGGTGAGCTGAACATGCTGGGTAAGGATGGGGACATCCTGCCACTGGTGCCAGGTGATCGTATTTACCCTGGAGATATGGTTCGAACGGGGCCGGAAAGTCTGGCCAGAATCAAGCTGATGGATGGAGAGATCGTTGAACTCCAGAGCAACAGTCTGTTCAGTGCAGTCCTACCTGATGACAAAATGCCTGAGCCTGATGCCTCGGGAACCGAACCCGCCCCGGTGTGGCAGCCTGCTACACCGCATTCTGCCAAGCCTGTGGCTAAGCAGCCTGTAAAAGAACCTGTCGCGGAGAACCCGTTTCGTGAATGGTGGGAAGAGGAGGATGATCTACATCTGGATGCTGTGCGCTTAGGTATGGATCAGTTTCGTGAGCAGGTTTCACCCAGTGTGCCTCATCCCAGGCTGGCGGATTACAGCGGTCTGACCGGTATCAGTGCAGGAGATGAGCAGGAAAACCTGCTGACAAGCCCACTCTATTTTGATCTCTACAAAGATCAGCCTGCGCCGCCGGTTGTTGTGCCACCTCCGGTTCTTGGAGTAGCGCCACTGGTTTACCTGGACGTTACCAATGGTGTGAATCGTGATTACGCGGTGGCCTTCACGGAAGGGGATGCGGATGAAAGTGTCAGTGCTGCCAGCAATTGGGTGCTTGAAGTGGATGATTATCCCACTGCAGGTGTTGATGAGTTGATGTCCGGCGCCACTGTGACGATCCGGACGCCGTTGACGGGTGACCAGCTAACGGTGAATACCGGAGGCCTGCCATCAGGGATCACCGCCGTACTGAACAGCGGTGGTACACAGGTGACCCTGAGTGGCAGTGCGGTGGCCTCGGACTATGAAGAGGCGTTGAAACAGATCCGCTTTAGCAATACCAATGAAAATCCGGTACCAGGTGCAGATACCAGCCGCGATGTTGAGATCGCTGTGGTGGTAACTGATTCCCGCAGCCAGAGCAGCGAGGAAGCGGTCACGACGGTTACCCTGACGGAAGAGAATGATTTCTCAGTATTGGATCTGTCACTGGCGTTACCTGGTGATGGTTTCAGCGTCAATTTTATCGAGGCGGATGATGCCACCGGGACGCCAGCGGATATCGACAGTGCCGCCGTAGCGTTGGTTGATAACGACATTCAGATTACTGATCTCGACGATACCTTACTGACGTCAGCGGTGATCCAAATTCTCAACGCCAGGGCAGAGGACCAATTACAAAGCATCGGGACGCTCCCGACAGGTATTGTTGCGGGCACTTACTTTTTTGATGCGATTACCGGTGTTGGAACGTTTGTTTTATCAGCGGCCGCTGGCGCCTCTCTGGATGATTTTGAAACGGCATTACAAACCCTGCATTACACCAATACCAGTGATGCACCCGATACAACCGCCAGGACGGTTTCTATTGTTGTGACCGATGAGACTGCGTCTGCAGCGACATTCACCCCCTTTTCCCCACCGGATCTGACCTTGACGCCGCTGATCAACCAGTCCGTTGTTGTGGTACCCGGCGGCACGGCGGTGACAGATCTGACCGATGGCCTGCAGTTCAGTGCAACGGTCGAGATCCTGAATGGCATGACGGACGATGTGCTGGAATTCCCTGCAGGTATCACGCTGCCGAATGACATTACGGCTACCTATGACGCTGACACCTATATCATGACGCTGACATCGCTGACCGGGTCGACACCGGAGCAGTTCCAGACAGCACTGGAGTCGATCCTCTATGCCAGCAATGCGGATGCTGGCAGCTTTGATAATACTGACCGGAATATCCATATCACACTGATCGACAAATCGTTCAGTACCCCGGTGACAACTACGGTAACGGTCATTCCGGTCAATGACCTGCCAGAATCGGCTGACAAGACCCAGGCTATGTTCGAGGATCAGGCGTTGATATTCACGCCGTCAGATACCGTGATTCTCAACGGTTTCACTTTTGGCACCGGTCAGGACACGTTACTGGTGACAGAGCTGCCGACAACGGGGCGGCTCTACATCGAATATGGGACTCACCAGGAAAACATTATTGCCGGTCAGGCCATCAGTAAGACGCTTATCGATAACAACCAGTTCCGCTATGAACCGGCAGGGCATACGGCCTACACCAGCGATTTTAAGTTCAGGCTGCTGGACGATCAGTTGTACCTGCCAACAATCACTACTCTACCCTCGAACTCGGAGACGATTACCTACACAACCACAGAACTGGATTTTGTTGATATCAACGGGGTGACGCAGGAGTTCATGCGCATCACCTCGTTGCCTGCCAATGGCCGTTTGTTCCTGTATGACACAGTCAATGACACGGAAACAGATGTCACGTTGGGCATGTTGATTCACAGGGATGATGTGGACGACACCAACGACCTGCGTTTGCGCTATACCGCCGATGACAGTGGCACGGTGTATCCCGGCTTTACCTATCAGCTGATGGATAACTCGGAAAGCATCAACACGATCACTGTGAGTGAACCGGACTTCCTGTTCACCGATGTGGATGGTGATCGGATTGACCATATCCTGATTGAAACCCTGCCTGATGAAGGCTTGTTATACATGGATTATGGGACATCACAGGTGTCGGTGATTCCCGGCCAGCAGATCAGCCGTACCGAGATCGAGCAGGGTCTGCTGCGCTTTGCACCGGATGCCCATGAAGCCAATATAGGTGCTAACCCGTATGCCAGTTTTACCTTCAAGGTGCATGATGGTACCGGCTATTCGGAGCAGACCCATACCTATACGATCAATGTCACCGCCCTGGTGGATGACCCGGAAAACAATGCAGTCTCACTGACGGCTATTGTTGAAAACAGCGATTTCATTGATGGTACCGGCGCGGATTCGCTTGATAACTGGTCCGGGGAAAATGCATCCGTTGCAGCCGGTGTCGTGACGATTAATCCCGGGGGATTCATTGCCAAGAATGTGCCGGTTGCAACGACTGCACAGAAATATGTCCTGAACTTTGATTACACACCCAATGCTGCCGGTGAAACCTTGACCATTGGCTGGTTTGGAGACCCAAATCTCAGTATTACGCTGGCGGTTGGCGGCTCCGATGGTAATGGCGGCACGATTACAGCCGGAGTCAGCAATGCCATCCGGGTAGTGATGCCGTATGTGGAAGGCAGTTTTGGTGTGTCCCAGCTGCTGTTTACGGTGAACAATACCGGGGCTGGCGCGGTGACGGATGCCTATCAGCTGGATAACGTGCGGATGGTTGCTACGGCGAACGATATCTATACCGGCGCAGATATTCCGGTTGTCATTCCCAGTCTGCTAACCGCGGGTAGAACCACGTTCTTTGATGATATGGATGGCTCTGAAGAACAGGCGGTGATTATCTATGGTCTGGCCAATGGTGCCACTGTCTGGGATGGAAAGGGGAACTCGGCCACGTTCACCGGATCAGATACGTACCCGGGTTCAACCGATTATCTGGAACTGGTGAATGGCACAGGACCCGATGACCAGCCGTGGGATCTTTCCTCGTTGCGTATGACACCGCCAGCGGCGAGTACGGACAACATGGTGTTGACCATCGTGGCCGGCGCCAATGAAGGGGCGACGGATCGAACCACAGACCTGCTGAATCCTCTGCTGGCGATTGCCCAGGACAGTAATGCCGAGGGACAGGTGGGTGAATATACGGTAAACCCTGCGCCCAACGGGCAGCTGGCCGCTTATGCAGAAAACATCCTGGTCACGGTGTCACCGGTGAATATGGTCACTGGTACCAACGGGGATGAAATCATTGATGATGACACCACAAACGATGGCGCTAACCCCAACCCTGTGAATACGACATCCGGTGATGACCTGATCAATACTGGCGGGGGGCTCGATCGCGTGACTGGTGGTGGTGGGAGTGACACGTATATTTTTAATTCCGGCAATCTATCCCGTACCACCATTACGGATTTTGTGATTGGGGGTAATCGGCTGGCTAATCCCGGTGCTGCCACATTACCCGCTTCCCAGGCCTTTGGCTGGACCTTTGATGGCGCGACGGATCTCGATGCCAGTGGTGGGTTTGTCATCAATATTGATGGCACAGATTACACCATTACACAGGCGATGCTGGGGGCTGGAAGTTATAACGATTCGACAACATTTGCTGCAGATCTGAATAGTGCATTAACAACTGCAGGCCTTGGTGCCACAGCCATTGTTTCTGCCGATACTACGACAGTGACGGTGGTCAGTAACAACGTAACGGCATCAGCGAAAATCACAATTTCTCCGGTAGTGGCGTTGGTTCCTGCTTCCCAGGACTTCAATTTTATTTTTGATGGCGTCAATGTACTGGATACCAGCGGCACAACCGATTTTGTCATAACCATTGATGGCACAGATCAAAATATCGCCTTGGCAGCGGACAGTTATACCGATGCCACCACCTTTATGAATGATCTCAATACGGCGTTAACGGGGCTGGGAGCCACTGCCTCAGTGGTAAGCGGTACGACGGTCCGGGTTGCCAGTGATAACAAAGGGACTGGCGGTAGTATTGTGATTGCTGCCAGTGGTTCCGCTGCAACAGCGTTGGCGAATGTGGAGCATGTAGGCAATGATGCGATCATCAGGGATGCAACGGCCTACATCGGCAGTAACTTTGTGGATGGTATTACCGATACCATTGCTGTCAAAGTGGGTGCGACTACGACACAGCTGGATATCGGAAGCACGCCTCCGGCGGATGCAGCAGCTTTGGCGACAGCGATACAGACCGCAGCAGATGCCGCGACGCTTGGCCTGACCGTCACTGAAACCGGCGGTGAAATCACTATCACCCATACGGCTGCAACTGAGAAAGTGGAACTGTCAGTTGCCACCGCACAGGCGCTGGGTGAGATTGATGTTGCCGGTGTGAATAATGTTGACCTTCCCTCGAATCTTGTTGCCAATCCCGCATCAACCAGCCCTGGTGGCGCATCAGAAACCCTCTGGTTCCAGGTCATGGATGCGGATGCGGTCAACAACCTGACTGAGTATTTCGATATCGAAATTATTGATACCAACGGTAATGGCGCGATTGATGCGGGCGATAATCAGTCGGTCATTAAATTCAATAACAACGGTGGAAATGATTTCGGCCATGAAGTGGTGCTCGAAAACATCAATCTGCTGAACTTTGGTACCACCAATGTGGAAATCCTCAATAACCTGATTGCCAACGGCAACATTGTCATTGGTGATGCGCCCTGAGTCTTCGACAGGTCGGCGGTGAAATTTCACCGCTCGACTAAACTTATTGTGATAGCTAACCGATAGCTTATTACTAAGTGTTTCACGATGGTCAGGGACGACATGAACAGAATCGCTGCAAACCGGGGAAGGGGATTATTGTCAGGCGTGGTCGCCGGCCTGCTTCTGGGTGCCGGTTCTGCACAGGCGGTGACGTTGCAGGAAGCGATTGCCCATACCATTGAAACCAACCCGGAAGTGCTGATCGGCCTTAACCGTTTCCGTGCGGGTAAGGAACAGATTGCGGTAGAACGTGCCGGATTTTTACCCAAGATTGATCTTGATGCGTCCTATGGATTGAAAAAGCGGGAATATGATCTGGGTTCCACGGATGAGGATAGCGACGACAAGATCTTTGAAACCGGTTTTTCACTGCAACAAAAACTGTTTGACGGGTATAAAACCAAGTACCGGGTGCAAAGTGCCCGGCACATGAATGACTACCGTTCCATTCTGCTGCGTGAAACCGCTCAGAGTGTCGCGTTAAGAGTCGCTGAAGTTTACCTCAAGGTGCTTCGGGCACAGCAGCTGGTGGAGCTGGCGAGGGAAAACCTGGCGGTTCATGATGAAATCTATGACCAGACCTTCCAGAAAACCGGCAGTGGTCTGGCCCGTAACTCCGACCTGGAACAGATTCGCAGCCGCCGTGCCCGGGCCAGCGCCAACCTGGTGAATGCCATCAATGGTATTTCCAACGCACGCAGTGAATTTTTCAGTATCGCGAATATCAAGCCTAAAAGCCTGGTGATGCCTCAGCTGGACACCTCCCTGTTACCAATGACGCTGGAAGATGCCATGTCTGTGGCGGGTCAGCACAATCCGGCTATCCGGGCCGCAGGCGCTGAGGTACTGGCGATGGAGGCGCGTGCCAAGTCCAGTGAGAGTTATCGCTGGCCGACGGTGAATCTGGAACTCGATAAAACCTGGAATGACACCAACTCTGATATTGATGCCACAGATGGTAAGACGGATGATCTTGGCGTCATGGTAAACCTCTCATACAGTCTCTACAGTGGTGGCGCTAACAGTGCTCTGAAGCGTGAAGCGTTTTACCAGGTCGAAGAGTCGCGTGCCGTACGGGATCTGCAGTTTCGGGAAGTGATGAAAGAAGTGCGTCTCGCGTGGGATGGTTATGTCTATATGGCGGGTCGTATGAATTACCTGAAAGAGCATGTGGAAGCCAGCCGTGAAGTGGCCAGGGAATATCAACAGCAGTTCAGGCTGGGCAAGCGGTCACTGCTGGATCTGCTGGATACGGAAAATGAACTGTTTCAGGCTCAGCAGGATTTTATCGCGGTGGTGCATGATGAGTTATATTCACGGTTCCGCATTCTGAAGAATACGGGCAAGTTGCTTGAAACCTTGAATATCAGCCTGCCCCACACCATGCGCGAACGTCTGGATTATGTGGCAGGCCGGGATCGCTCCAGCGAAGAGGAAGTTCGTGACTGGATCGACTTTACAACAGATCTTCTTCCTGACCTATAAGGCTGACGCTATCCTTGCCACGCATCTTTTCTCGGTAGCCACGGCGGGTCAGGAGCTTTTCCTGGGCGGCGGCCGGGAAATCCGTAAAGCTGATCATATTTTTCTCAATCATCAACTCAATCAGGTCTTCCAGTACCCGGATGAAATCGAGATCAGATGTTTCCATCACCAGCTTGCCGAACTCCATTTTCTTCTCAAGAAAGGCTTTCAGTGCAGGATCCTTTGGATTCACCTGTTGCCACTGATCATTAAGCGGCTTTTCTGATAGCGCGACAATCGCGCCAGTCTCGTCCCTGAGAGCGTAAAGCATGGCTGCCTCCTCCATGTGACGGTAAGAACAATCTGCAATTAAAACGGTTTTGCACAAAAGCCCTTACGTCAAGAATTCATTCTTAAAGCTTAGTTCAAGAATCCTGACTAATTACTGGAATGGGACTCGTTCACCGGACAGGGTTGTCCATGACGGGAGACTGAACCAGCTGTTGCTAGCCTGGGATGCCTGAGCCATCGGGAGTGAATCGAGCAAGGTGGTTATCAGCGTTTGGGCGACATCGCTGATAGGGGCGCCGGGCTGGCCTTCACTGCTGCCGGTCGTTGTCCACAGCGTATTGCCTGAGGAAATATCCAATAATTTCAAGGTGATAGTAACCTGTGGGCGGTTTGCGGCATCCTGCGACCAGTTATCCACAACACCGGTCAGGCCCAACGGTATGCCATGTTGACGAGCCCATTGGCTGGCATTCTTCAGTTTGTGGGCATCTCTGAGTACTTTGGTCTGGTCATCAACCCAGCTCTGTGGCGGATGGTGAGGGTTCGTGACACCGTGCTCCGTGAGCGTGCGGGTCAGCAGGAGTTCAACCTGAATACTGGCCTCTTCGCTGGGAGCGGCTACCGGCAAGACTGTCCACTGGTGATCTACGGGGTAACCTGCCCGGTAGGGATTGCTGCTGCAGCCGGACAAAAACACAGCCAAAAGTAACGCCAGCGTTGTCTGAATTCTGGTGTGTTTGAATGAGTGGATCAGACAATTCATGCGTACTGTTCCCTGAGCGATTGGCGGTTCAGCTGCAGCCACTGCAATGCTATCAATGTGGCCGCGTTGTTGGTTTCACCCCTGGCCATTTTGGCAAAGGCTTCGGTGGCTGGCAGCACATGGACACGAATATCTTCCCCTTCGGTGTCCAATCCGTGAATGCCACCGGCGTTACTGCTGTCTGTCAGACCACAGTAGAGCCAGATGCGTTCACTGCAGGCTCCGGGTGTGGAGAAGTAGTCCGTTATGGGCAGCAGAGTGCTGATGTCACTGCCGGCTTCTTCGATGGCTTCACGGCGGGCGACGGCTTCGGGTGTTTCACCGGCGTCCAGGATACCCGCCACAACTTCCAGCATCCACGCCGGTTCGCCTGCAGCAAACGCACCAACCCGGAATTGTTCAACCAGTATGACTTCGTCTCTTGCCGGGTCGTAAAGCAGTACGCCGGCAGCGGGTGTCCTGATAAAGACTTCCCGTGCCAATGGTTTGCTCCAGCCGCCTTGAAACAGGGTATGTTTGAGATGGTAACGGACAGCGCTGAAGAAACCCTTAAACAGGGTTTCCTCCTTGTTGATAACCACATCATGTGGTGGTTGGGTATTGGTCATGTCATTAATCCAAAGCGGTGCATCATTGACGGGAGGTGCGATACAACCCGTGCACCAGAATCTGATCACGGACTTCCGGCGTCACCAGCAAATCAAGCTCGTGGAGACCGTTGCTGTCATCCGGAGCCATTTCCTGCAGCAACTGTCGAACCTGTGAGCTGCGCGCTGTCACACGTTCATTCGCCGTGAATAATGCCCAGCGAGCCTCAATCTCAGCATAACGGTAGAAACGCTGCCATGTTTCCGGTGCAGCATTGTCGGGGCCGCGAATGAAACTGAGGTTGGCGTCAGGATGCGTGACTTCCAGTGCGACCAGCACGTCAAAGGTATACACCGGTTTCTCTGGCTGTTGATTCAGTAACGCGTTCTCTATCTCGCTGACTTCCAGCGTACAACCGGGCAGCGCAATAGGTTTCGCAAAACACCGGAGCAGGGCCAGTCGCTGCTCAAACGGCAGTGGTTGTTTGCTGAAGGCATGGGCGGCGCTGGGTACCAGAATGATATGATCAAAGTGTCCGGCCGCCTGCTCAAGGACATCCAGGTGCCCGAGTGTCGGGGGATCAAACACAGAACCGAATACGCCAATGTCAGTCATGCGAACAATTATCTTCTGGCTAGGGGAAAGGTGCAGAAAGTGTAACTGAAAATGGGTTCTGGAAGCACTGTCGACGGTCTACAACATGTCTGTGTTCGCAGGGTTGATGGGTGGCTGGGTTTGTTGCGTGGTTGTTTAGGTAGTCGTTGTTAGCGTGAGGGGTATAACTACTGATTTAGTCCTTCGGGAGAAGGCGTATTATTGGCCTCACTTTTTCATTACTTCCTGACTTTTGGTTGGAATACTGTCCTGGCGTCTCTCCCTCCTCCCCCCTCTTTATTGGGCGCCAGGCTTTTTTTTCTCTCCTCTTTTCCCATGAACATTAACCTCATCTGAGTCTTCAGAAAATTCTCTGTTTTTTGTCAAAACCGGCGGTTCTGGCCAGAAACATATCGGGGAAACTGTCCACGCGGGTGTTGTAGAGATTGATGGCATTCAGATAGCCTGAGCGCAGCAGTTCAATCTCATCCTCCAGGTTCCGGATGATGGTCATCAGTTGTTTGATGGATTTATTGCTTTTCAGCTGGGGATATTTTTCACAGACCACTTTGACCTGGCCAAACAGTTGGTGCTCCTGTCCGAGGAATCCCATGATCGCCTGACTGTTTTTCATGGCGTTCATATGCTGTGTGCGCAGAGCGGTGACTTTCTCCATCAGGTCGGCTTCGTGTTTCATCAGGGCCTTGGCCAGTTTCTCGAGGTTTGGCATCAGGTCCTTGCGCTTTTTCAATGCTGTCTGGATGTTGGCGTAGTTACGATCGACACGCTGTTGGAGGAAAACCAGATCGTTGTAATGCAGCGCAATCATGAACAGGAACATGTACAGCGGCGCGACCAGAGCGGACATCAAAATATCCAGCGGAGAAAAACTGCCGGCCTGGGCAAACATTAACAGGGTGCTATACATCAGCCCTGAAAATCCGAAGTTCATCCAGAACAGTCCCCAGCGACCACGGTTCATCATCACTTCTTCTTCGCTGCGGTTGGAAATGATGAAAGGCCATTGTTTGCCTTTTTTCTGCATTCGTACATGGTCACAGCGTTCCCGGTCGACAACGGCCTCGCCAATGGCAAACAGTGGGTCACCCACGCGCAGGCTGAGTTCGGTGTAGCGCAGATCATTGGCGACTATGCGTCGGGTGCGTCGAACATGACGGTGGTCGGTCAGCACTTCTGCAGACTTCGGGTTGATGCGTAGTTCACCGGTTTCATCCTTGCAGGCAAAGATGACTTCATCGGTATCGTGCTCTATGGTGACCCAGCTGCTGTTTTTGCCGGAACTTCTTAGCTCTTCGACCCGGTAGTCATACCAGACACAGTCACAGCTCGTGAGCGGTCCCTGCAGCGCCTCCTCTTTATCCAGGACAACAGTGCCTTTGACTTCCGTAATCCCCGGGACAACACCGGCTGTCTTCTGTGTGGCAATATTTTCTATGATGCGCTTGTGTTTGATGAAACGAATACCACCCCAGGCAAACAGTGATCCCAGTATGAAAGCAAGGATAGCCGCCATGGCCAGCAATCCACTGCGCAGTTGGGTGCTGGGTAACTCTGCGACCAGTTTTTCTGCTTTTGCCTGTTCTTCGGCTGAAACGTTTATGTCCGGTGCTGTGATCGTGATGCCCCAGAGTGGTGCCAGCAGCTTTTCGGGAACTCTCTGAGATTGTTCCTGAGCCTGTAGCCAGGTGGCTGTCAGGTTGATTCGGATTGAGCGCGCGACATCCGGGCTTGCCTGAGCGAGATAGTGTTCAGCGTAGGTTTCCTGCTCTTGTAGGCGCTGGCTGGCATCGACCATGTCCTGCTTGAGCATACTTAAACTGATCTGGGCGAGATAGGTGGACAGCGTCAGCATGACAATCAGCAGATAAATCCACACCCTGTGCAGATTGATCAGAAACGCGATACAGAATATACCGAAGCCCAGCAGGGCTATTCCGCCCCATAGATAGAGAATGCCGTAGGTTCCCAGCTCCTGCTGTTCATAATCCTGATCATAGGTGGAAATAATGGGGCGAAAATTCTTGTTGTCTGGAAAGGTGAGTGAATGTTTCTGTTGATCCGCTTTGATATAACCGAGAACAAACAGGTATTTGTCGGGATCAATTCGCCACTCGGTATAGCGGTGATCACCTTTCACAGTCTGAAAGCTTTCTTCGACAGACCAGTGGATCAGGCTTTTATAACTTTCAGTATTGGCAGTGATTGACCCCGTCGAATCAGTGATCTCAAAATTGACAGTGTCACTGTAATCTTCAACGGTATCCCAGTAAGTATCGCCATCACTATCCCGCTTTTCGATTTCATGCAGGTAGCGATAATAAAGCGTCGGTGTTTTGGTATAGGGGCTCGTTACGGTTCGACCAAGCGATGCTGCCGGACCATAGATATTGACGGCGC
This sequence comes from Kistimonas scapharcae, assembly GCF_039540975.1. Classification (NCBI taxonomy): domain Bacteria; kingdom Pseudomonadati; phylum Pseudomonadota; class Gammaproteobacteria; order Oceanospirillales; family Endozoicomonadaceae; genus Kistimonas; species Kistimonas scapharcae. Next base: position 1,882 of record NZ_BAABFL010000417.1, on the reverse strand, counting down.
CGGGCATTAATGCGCCGATGTCTGCAGGGGGGATACGTTCTATCTGACGTAGGGCCTGCAGTTCATCCAGCCCTTTATTGTTCAGGAAGTGACCTGCGAGAAGGAGAATCGGAGCCAGCAGCAATGCGGCTAATTTAGCCAGAATATGGCGGTATTTATGCAGCACTGACAGACTCTCCCTGTCGTTCTTATAATCAGCGAAAATTCAGAAGTTCTTCCCTAATGATAGAAAAGACTACAAGAGCCATAGCAGGAATAGCAATGGCTCTTGGGGAATCTTCAGGAGAGCTTACTTTCTATTCTCCCTCCGTAATGCGCTAGCAGTAAAGTCTCGAGGGCTGGCTGTTGCAGAAAAGTTATATTCTGATTCCTGGTTACTCAGTCCATCGACGAAATAGCGCTGTCCTTCAAGGTCATAGATTACCTCAAGTGTACTCAGCATCAGTGGTACTTCGTAATAATTGACTGGATGTGCTTCCTGGTAACGAATCAGTTTGTCATTCGTGTCATACAGGTCAACCATCAGGATCTGCCAGCTATCCTCGTCGATATAGAAGCGGCGCTTGGCATAGGCGTGTTTGTACCCTGTGCGCAGTTTGGCATCGACAACCCATACCCTGTGTCGCTCATAACGCAGTAGTTCAGGATTCAGGGTGTGTGGAGTGAGGATGTCACTGTATTGAAGATCATTACCGTGAACCTTATAGCTGTTATAAGGCACCAGCATTTCACGTTTACCCTCCAGCGTCCATTCGTAGCGATCGGGGGCGCCGTTGAACATGTCTGCGGTATCAGCTGTCAGCATACCACTCGTATCTGGCATCAGATCGTTATAGGCCAGCTTTGGCAGGCGGCGAACACGACGTTGGCCTGGTATGTACTGCCAGGCCTTACGGACTGAGGCAATCTGGTCCAAGGGCTCATTCACCAGTAACGCGGTACCGGCAAGACTGGCGGGTGCTGTTACCTGATGTTTGTAATAGAAGAGTTTGTTGTCAATATCGTCTGCTGTATTCCCTTCACGACCATAAACGAAATATACCTGTTTGTTGATTTTTACCAGACTGTGACTGCCGTTGGGATTTACGACGGTACGGTTCGTGGTGGCATCCAGGGTTTCTCCACGGTAGCGGAGAATATGGTTCCAGATGGCTTCCAGACCATCCTTAGGAATGGGGAAGGGAATGCCACTGGCTGCCCCTTGGATGCCATTTCCCCGGTAGGTGAGTTCAGCGCTGGTGGCGTTAGCACGAGTGTCTTGGTAGATGCGATATGGCAATGATGCAGAGCGGCGTGTTGGATAAACCTGTATGCGGTAATCTGGGTACTGGTTTAACAGTGCGATGCTGCCAGCACTGAGAAGATTTTTATAAGTGGTGAGGTTGTCCCGGGTAATCTCGTAGAGAGGTTGGTCGTCCAGGTAAGGATCCGGATGATGTTCCCCAGCTATATAGCCCGGTGGTGGTGTGGTGATACCGCCAGTCCATTCCGGGATAGTACCAGATGCATTACCGGCCCGTTCTGCCCCGACAGGCGTAAGGTTCTGATCCAGTTGTTGCGCAGTCTTGTTGTCAACTGCGGCGTTTGCTCCCCCCATGATGAGCAATCCACACAGCATCAGCGGCAGTGTTTTCATTATTGGTTATCCTCCAGGTACAACCTGTTGTACTGCTTTTTCCTGTAAGAAACTTTTTATTGTATTGGACACTGTAAAACGGCGTTAATTTACCGCGGCAGAGCCAAAAATGCCCGTGTTATTTTGTTGTCAGGGCGCATTGATAGCGTGTGGCTAAGGTGTTTTGGTAAGTACTCAAAAACCGGTACATAAGGCGATTTCACGTTCTGCCGCCTAAGCTCATCCCCATGTTCCCATTACCGCCTG
>NZ_BAABFL010000416.1:0-17184 GCF_039540975.1 Kistimonas scapharcae | reverse complement strand
GAGCTGTTGGTCCATGGCTAATCTCCAGCAAGGGCTGAGAGGAGATTAGCTTATTATCGGGGACTTAATCGCAGGTTCCCTAGAAAGTGACAGATCAGATCTCCTCCCTGTTAAATCACGGCTTATTGATTGAACGTTTTGACTCATCCTCTGGGTCCGGCGGAGGCGGCATTATTCGTGCTGCATCCATCTCTTCCGACTCTTCGTACAACTCTGGTGGAGGCGGCGGCAGATCATCTATTGGGGTTAGCCCTTCATCGGAAACCATTTGAGCTGAGTCTGTTGCACTCCCGCCATTGCCTTCGAGCGATGATGGTTGCTGTGACACATTGGGTTTCAGTCGATTTGGATCAAATCCTATACAGTCCTTTAATGCCCTTTTGATCGCAGTAGCAGTATTCTGATCATCAATCTCCAGCAGGTCATGATTCAATAATGCATCTGCATCATCAACCAACCTATCAGCTTCCTCCATGATGGTGTGGGACAGTGCAACCAATTCATCTTTCCAATTATCCCGCTCTTTCTGCTCAACAATTTTGTGAGCATCTAGCAGTTGAGCGCGCTTGAAGTTATAACTGTTTACGCTCTCTTTCAGCATTGTCCCCTCTGCCAACACCTTAACCAGCTTCGGGGGAATCTCTTTAAAATCCTTGCCTTTGACGTTGGAAGCATTACCGATCAGCAGCGAACGAATAGCCTGACGGAAGCGGCTCGCCCATAGTCTGAGACGAGAGTGCTTTTTAAAGCGCTCTTTGAGTTGATCAGGCTGAGCGACTGAAACAGGAACCTGATCCATTGCCTGATCAAGCGTTTCGACATCCCCTGTATTTTCAAGATCGAATGCAGCCTCTCCAAGAACCAGACCAAGCTGGGCATGAGAATCCCCCCCTATGACACCCTCTGGCAGCAAACTGCTCTGAGGATTGGGTGTCAATATCGGCTGGTCTTGCTGTTTTTTTGCCGCATTAAGAACACTATCCTCAAAGCCTTTACTGCTAGTGAGCATTGCTTTTATCTGCTCAATTGATTTTTCAGCCCCCGTAGAGATCTGTGATTTTTTACCCGCCTCTTTCTGGATATGTTTCTCTCCTTCAGTAGCCTCCACGTCCAAAGACAAACCCTTCATTCGTCCCTTTACCGGTTCATCCGGTGACTCCTTATGATCTTCCACTTCACCGTATTGAACAGGTTTTCCGGCATTCGTTTTATTGATTTCAGGCATCACAGCATCCTCTCTGTACCTTTGTTTGTATCAGTATAGATAGGCCTGTAAAGACCAACTCACTGGATCTCACCTCTTTTCAGACCGCCTAAAGTACAAGCCTCCAAAATCCATACCAAATTTGCTCTTAGCCAACATCACTGAGATACCTGATGAGTGATAGACCTTTTTTGCATTTATAAAGGGCAGAATATCGTAAAACAAACTACGTACATCCCGCACCACGATGACACCAACCACTATTGTTGACCACCACCCACCTGAATAAAGTGCGCGCTCATCCTGCCTGCAGGTGAATTGACAACCTTGAACGAATACAGGAACCATCCACAACGGGTGGTTTTTGCATTTCCATGGTAAAGGTATAACGATGCAATCAACGCAAGCGGCTCCCCGATCGGCAGCCAACCACAACTTCGCCCCCTGGCTGGGTGTCATCTTCCTGATCTACCTGCTGCTTGTGGCGGTTGGTATGATCGGCGCCGGGTTCAAATGGGCCTCCGGTGGCGCGGAAGGGGCACGCCAGCTGTTCGCTTTTGCCACTAATCCGCTGATGGGTCTGGTGGTCGGCGCCATGGCTACCGCCCTGGTACAGTCTTCCAGCACCGTGACATCCGTCATCGTTGGCCTCGTGGCAGGCGGCCTGCCGGTACCAACAGCCATCCCCATGATCATGGGCGCCAACCTGGGCACCACGGTGACCAATACCCTGGTCAGCATGGGCCATGTCGGCAAGCGAAAGGAATTCCGTCGGGCGTTCTCTGCTGCCACCGTGCACGACTTCTTTAACCTGATGGCCGTCGCCATTTTCCTGCCACTGGAAATCATGACCGGCTACCTGTCCAAAACATCTGAATACCTGGCTAATCTCCTGGTGGGTGGCAGCAGCGTCAGCATCAAGGGCCTGGATTTTATCAAGCCACTGACCCAGCCCGTACTGGACGTTTTCAGGGATCTCTATGCCGGCCTGCCGGGCATTACCGGTGGCGTCATGCTGGCCCTGACAGGTCTGGCGTTTATTTTCCTGTCTATTGTTTTCCTGGGTAAACTGCTCAAGCGACTGATGGTCGGGCGTGCCAAGGCCATCCTGCACAAGGCCATTGGCCGCGGCCCGATCACGGGTATTTTCTCCGGCACCCTGATGACCATCGCGGTACAGTCCTCATCCACCACCACCAGCCTGATTGTTCCACTGGCGGGGAACGGCCTGTTCAAGCTGAAGGAAATCTATCCCTTTACCCTGGGCGCCAATATCGGCACAACCATCACGGCACTGCTGGCTGCCACGGCAGTGTCTGGCAGCCATGCGTTCTTTGCCCTGCAGATTGCCCTGGTGCACCTGATTTTTAACATCAGCGCCGTTATATTAATTTATGGCATACCACAGCTGCGGAAAATCCCCCTGCGTACGGCACGGCGTTTCGCCCAGATTGCCAGCCGCCGTAAGTGGATCGTTCTGGCTTATGTTGCCGGGGTATTCTTCATTATCCCCGGCCTGTTGATTGCTATTACTGCGTAAGAGAACCCAGCCATGACGACAATGAAGGAATACAAGGCACACCGGAAAGCCCTCAAAAAGCAGATTGAGGAAACCCGGGCACTGCTGGAGCGTCTTGAGGCGGAGCTGGAAGAAGACCGGCACGAGATGCAGCATGAAGAGGTGGACCATCTTGAGGAATACATTGAGAAGGCTCAGCCACATATTGGCGATTTCCGGACCCTGACCCAGACGGCGATGGAAGACCTCGGTAAATCTGTCCACCGCCTGGTCGATGTGATCCGCGGCCAGAAAAAAGACTGATAAAAATGCCCCGAATGGGGCATTTTTTATGCGTGCATGACAAGAGGGCTTTCAGCGCACAATTTCATGGAAACGGGAAAGGATGGTGTCGGCAATATCCAGCCGTTGAAACGCTGATAGATTACTCATGCGCTCAAGATCGAGCCAGTGCAGGTGCAGGTAAGGTGAGCGAGCCTTGAACTCACGCAGATCACCTTTCTTGATGAGCGGAAGAAAACTGTCCTTTTTGCTGAGCACCCGATCAAAGGCCTCATGCAAGGGCATGATGACCCATTTTTTGCCCCCTTTAACGGGCATCCGCATGAAAAAACCTTCCTTCCCCAGAAGCTCACCGGGAAAGAGCATGATATTAGAGGGCCTGACCGCTTCCACCCTGACAGCATCAAATGTCTCATGCCATGCCTGCTCATCAGGCAGAACCTGAATCTCTTTCTCGCCATCTTGATCGCTGTAAAACAGGCGATAATTGCTGTAGACCTGACAGACACTTTCTGAATAAACGCAGAATACATCGCGAAACTGCTGCATATAATTATAGGCTTTCTGCTGATGAATAATGTGCTTCAGATCCCAGCATAAATCGACATTCGTTTCCATTGCCCCCCCCTTTCACAGTCAGTCGCCCTATAGCAGCCACAGGCACATGACCATGCCTGACCATCATGACAGAAATCCTAACAAACAGCACGCCTGCAAACTGTGAGCAATATCATGCTTAACTCATCTGACAAAACAATGCGACTTTTTGCTCCCCCAATAGCCGGAACTTTACAGGCGCCGCAATGTCGAAATTGTAATTCGTTGAGTTAAATGGAATTTATACGCTATGGAGCCCCTAGTCGACACGACTTCCCCTTTAGCAGGAGCCAGCAGAACAGAGTCAATAACAAATCAACCCCGTGCAGCGGCGACGGGAAAGTTCAGTTTTTTTGCTTTTCTCGTGCTTATCATTTCAGCGGTGAAACACCTCGTTGATCTGTGCAGGGCTGCCCAGCCTCGAACAACACTGAGTGAGCGAGAGGTAAAACACGTGGTGGTTATTGGCGCCGGCCCTGGCGGCCTGATGACCGCGATCCAGTTGAAGCAGAAAAATCCGGAACTTGATGTTCTCATGCTGGAAAAATACAAGGCATATGCAAGAAACCACGTACTGCAAATCAATCCACACTGTTTTAATGCCTGCCAGTTAGATGGCGATGACACTGCAACTCAGCTATTACGGCAGCTACAAAGTAAGCTCCAGGACCAGCACTACAGAATACCGTGTAACGAGCTGGAAGAAGAGCTAAGAGCCATAGCAACAGCAGCTAGCATAACCATTCGAAAAGGGGACGGAGAAATGGTGATGGGGATCGCGCCTGATCACGTACTGATAAAAGCGGACAGCAATACGACCCACACATGCCAACACGTACCCTATGATATCTTGATCGGCGCTGACGGAGCCCACTCGAAAACCCGGAAAGCCATTATCGAAATGAAACGCCGTGAAGCGAATGAATCAGACAACCTTGGGAACACGGTCATGTTTAGCGACTTAAGCCAAGTGGATGAAGATACTGAATTTGATGGAGGGCAACACATTATCAATCACCGGGTACGGGTCAAATATCGCATACAGCAAGATACAGGACGGATGGATTCAAGCTTTGGCAATTATGTCAGACTGGTGTATCCCACCACCAAATGGCTGGGCTCGATTGTCCATGAGCACATCAGTCAGGATGAAGATGGAAACCACTGGGTTACTGCTGACTTTTTCATTGACCAAGACGAATATGACTCACTGAAACAGGGCGGCCATGACTTAAAGAACCCCGCAAGCCTAAACAACCAAGAGCTACCTGCTACATTACGCCGAAAAATTGAAACCTGGCAGGCGGTAAAACATGGTTACTGCGGTGAAGTAAAAATACCGGACAGCGAAAAAATTTCACCCTATTTCATCGGTTCCTTCCATGCCGAGCAACCATGCCACATTACTACAGCCGGCAAGCTCGTCTTCCTCTCAGGGGATGCTCTCACAAGCCTTGCCTTCATGCGTGCATTTAACAACTGCTTGCATAACAGCGCCTATGCCGGAGACCAGATAGCCTGCCTGGATACCTGCAGTCTGGAAGAGATTGTTGATCGTATCGCACTCCATGCGCGATTGCGCTACAAGAAAGAATTATTCACCGCAGGCCTGAAAAAAGCCGCTGTCGATTTCCTCCTCTGGTTCCTGAATATCAGTAATAAAGTCCCTTGGCAAACCAACCGGTTTACAGCTGCAGAAATCGACCAATTGATCGATAGCATGAATCGCGCGATTGCGAGCCAGGGCGCACCCGACAATCTCGCTGGGGCTGCCGGCTTTAGTACCGACGATGTCGGACTACCAACAGCCCCCCTCATCGCTGTTTAACGTCGCCCTTCATCATGTTGGCGTTAAACAGCGAAAGGCTTTCAACCACTGACTGAATTTCAGATAATAATCGTTTTGCCCAATGACCGGAGACGCCGTTGGCTGAAACGAAGGACATCCCTCACCTGGTCAGTGAAATCATCACTGCCGGCCTGCAACTGCAGCTGCAACCGGCCGACCTTGCCTTCCTGGCCGCCCTCCACTTCTGGAAGGATCAGGAATCCCAGCCGGAGTTCGGGGAAGATGAGCTGCATGTGGTGTACGAAGTCATTGATCGCACCCAACTCGACAGCAGTGAAGAGACCCGGCGACAACGCTGCAACCATGTGATCCGCCGATTTCTGGATCAGCACCTGCTACTCTGCCTGGAAGGCAGCGGCCAGCGGGCCCACGCCTATCTGCTGACCCCCATGGCGGAACAGATTGTTGAGTCAGTGTGCAGTGGCTTTGACGCCTCACGCACCGCGCTGAGCACCCTGTTCATGACGGTGAACAGCCACCTGCGTGAAATACGGGATGCCGCCGAAACGGGCGGCAACGAGCCGTTCTGGCGCCTGCAAGTGGAAGCACCACTGGAAATCACCGTTCGCCAGCTGGTAACCACCATCGACCACCGCCAGCGCCAGCTGGACCGGGAAGCGGTCGACACCCGGAAAACCGTGGTCGCCATGCTGAAGCAGGACTGGCAGGATGCCATCTCCCGCTGCGAAACACTGCTGGAAGACACCCAGGAACGCCTGCAAGACCTCCAGCAACTGCTGCTGGCCAACTGCCAGGAAGCCCGTCGCCTGCTGGAAAGCATTGCCGCCACCGCTGACTCGGCCGGCCGCAACCGCGCACTGGACGCTATCACACGCCTTGAACAGCATCTCGATCGCATCGAACACTGGAGTGGTGAACGCCTGGAACACTGGGAAGGCTTTCATCTGCGCGCGCACCAGTACCTGCGCCAGTTTATCAATATGGATGAGCGCAAGGCGTTGAGCGAACGACTGCTTGATGCGCTCAAACGCTACCGGGAGTTACCCTGGTCACTGAATACGATCGCGGCAGAACCACTGCCTCGCCTGCGAGAAATCGAGCCGCCGCCGGAGCAACGGGTAACTGCCCGCATCATTCTCGATGAAGAAAGCGTGATCGACAGTGATGACCAGGACAGCCTTCGCCGAGAGATCAGTCTCTGGCTGGATGCTGTCACCGCCAGCCGCGGCACCCTGCCCACCTATGAGGAGGCCATGTCGGAACTGGCTGGCCGCTATCCGCTGCACCGCCTGTTCAGCGTTGCCGGCTGGCTATTTGAAGCCATGACCGAACGGGGCAGTGCCCGTCACCATAAACAGGTACCCGAGACCCGATGGCATCCCATCGTTGAGGACCTGGAGGTGGAATCCCTCAGCCTGACCCTGCGCCAACCTGCCCACACCACCGCAACCGAGGAAGCTACTGTTGTCGGCGAATAACATGTTTAAAGACGCGGCGCCGGTCGCCGTTGACAGCCCCTACACCTGCCTGGCAGACATCATTGGTGATGACCGGTTCCCGGAACTGGACAGCCGTCTGCGCCAGGGTGAGCACATTGATATCCGCCATACCCACCTGTTCGCGATGCTGCGTGACGGGGAAACCTGGCTGGGCGAACACTACCGCCGCTATGGCGTTGAACTGATTCAGGCACCGGAGGATTACTGGTACCTGAAGCCCAACCTGGGCAGCCGCAACCTGATTCGCTCCCGCAAGCTCGACGAACTGCAGATGATAACCGGGCAGGTACTGGCCATCTGTCACCTAGACCCGGAACAGCTGGAAGACAGTGGATGGATCACCACTGAATCGCTATTTGACCGATTACGACTACTGCTGGAAGAAGAACACCTCTGCCGCCTGCTGGAACGGAAAAAAATCAACACCCAGCATGACCAGCAAAAAGCCATGGACGTATTGAAGCGCTGCCTGCGTCAGCTGGCGAGGCTGGGCATGATCCGGCTGGACGGCCAGCAAGCGGAACGGTTCCAGACCCAGGCGCCCCTGATGCGCTTTGCCGAGCCGGTCCGTTCAGCGCCACTTACACGGGAAGCCCTGGAGAGGCTGGTCTCAACGGGCTTTATCAGCCTGGAAGCAGACAGCGAAGTCGCCGATGACGAGACGTCCACTACTGCAGAACCATCCGACGTCAAGGCGGATGAATCCGCTGCAGAGATCGAGGCACAGGAGGGCACCCCATGAGTCCATCACAAAGAACCCGTATCCGCAGCCTGTCACTGGTGAATTTCCGGGGGATCTTCTTCAAGACCCTCAATCTGCATCACCTGATGAGCAACCTGATCGGTCACAACGGTGCAGGTAAGACCACCATCATGGGTGCCCTGCTGATTAACCGGGTGCCGGACAATCGCCTGGTCCGGCTGCGTAACAATTCTGACAGCGCCTCGGACCGTAGCGACAATGGCATCTATGGGCGGATTGAGGCGGGCACCTGCTACAGCCTTGTGGACTACAACCTGTATGATGGCCGGCGTGTCATTGCCGGGGTACAACTGCGACGCCTGGCAGCTCCTAGGGTGGAACTCAAGCGTTTTGCCATTACCGGCATTGACCCGGACATGCCTGTGCGTGACCTGGTCATGGAAGCGGTCGACAACAACCTTTTTGAACCACTCGACGGAAAGGCTCTGCGAAACCGCATCGCACGCCTTGGCGGCACCGTGGAAACCTATGATAACGTCGCCCACTATATGCGCTGGCAGTTTGACTGCCGCATCATCCCCCGGGCCATGGAAAACAGCGGCGACCGGCAGCGCTACTACCGGATGCTGGAAACCAGCCTGTACGGCGGCCTGTCTGCCGAACTGCAGAAAGGGCTGCGAGATTACCTGCTGCCCGCTGACGATCAGGTAAAACGCTCCGTCAGCTCCATGCAGAATGCTTTGATGGAAACCCGAAAAACCCGGGTCAAAATTGAGGCAACCCGGGAAAAACGCCAGTTTATCCAGCGTATTCTCAACGATAGTTATGCTCTGGGTGAACAGGTGCTGGCCCTTTCTGCCCAGGAACATCGCAAACAGAATGATCGCTTGGATGCAGCCCGATCCACAGCATCCCGCCTGGAACATGATCGTGAGAGTGCCCGCCAACAGACACAGGGCCTGCAGGATCAGCTTGACCGCATGGATGAGGAACGGGATCAGCTGGATCAAGACCTGCAGACTGCTTCCAACACGCTCAGCCAGGCAAAGGATCTGACCCGACTGCATCAGGAACAGGCGCAACTGGACAATGAGCTGGTGAATATCCGCTCGCGCTTAACCGAGAAACGACAGGAATACACCCTGTTCGAAGCTCAGCGTCAGGAACAGACTGCCGCCCAGTCCCTACTGGAAGAGGACCTTGAAAGCCTGGTCAACCAGCTAGCCAGTGCAGAAGACGCCTACTCGGAAGAAGCCCGTAAAGCCGGCCTCTACCAGGACGCCATACGTAGCCTGGATGAATCCCGGGCAGTCTGCGGTGACGATTCACTATCTGCCGATTCACTCCCTCACCTGCTCGCGCAATTAAGGCATCAACGCGACGCCGAATCCGAGCAGCTCCATGAACGCAGCCCACTGCTGGAACAGGCTGAGATGATCCGGGAACATTTTTCTGTCGCACTGCCGATCATTCAGCGATTGGATGCCAGTGATATCACACCGGCACAAGTCGCCGAACGTACGGCCTTCTGGCTCCGTCACTGGCGCACTCAGAAAGATTTAGCCAGCTCCCAGGAACAGCACAAACAACACTTGAAGCACCTGGAAAAGAATCGTCAGACACGCGAGCAACTTCTGTCTGCTATCGAACAGCTACCTGAGGCATGGTGCACCCTTCTTACCAATGAAGAAAGCTGGCAGACCACACGCGAACAAGCCAACGTCGCCCTGCAGGAAAGCCGCGCGCAACTGGAAGTACAACAGGAAACGCTAGACCAGCTCAGCGACAACCATCGCAGACTGCGCCTGCAAATGGATCAGGCCCAACGAGACCGACAGGCCTGGCTGCAGGCCACTGAACTGGCTGGCGAAATAGCCCGACTCCAGCCAGAGGCCCGACTCGATGGCCGCGATCAGCTGCACGCACTGCGTCAGACGCTGAATGACCAACGGGATCAATGTGGCCAACGTGATAGTGTGATCACTCACGCGCTGGACACCGTGCGCCAGCAACTCCGCGGACTGGATCAGGACGACTCCGACGAGCGGAACCAGCTTCATCGGCTGGCCGACCTGACCGGCGGCACACTGGTCAGCGACTACCTCGACAGCGATGATATCTCACTCGACGAGGCAGCCTATCTGGAAGCCAAGTTCGGCCCATTACGGCAGGCCCTGCTAGTGCCGGACGCTGAACGGGCTGCCACCTTGATCCGGCAGGAAGCCGATCGACCGGATGATGTCTGGCTGCTCCAGGGCAAACCGGGCGAAGCATTCTCTGAAGAAGACTACCTCCGCTCTCCGGACGACCAATCAGAAGAAGATGATGGCAGCGTATTTGTTCATCTCGCCGACCGTATTGCCCGGATCAGCCGTGAACCCGAATTCCCGACCCTGGGGCGACTGGCACGAGAACAGGCATTCAAGCGCCTGACAGAACAGGAACAAACCCTGCTGGATGAACGGCAAACCCTTGCTGTCAACCGCCATACTATCAGCCGCATCCAGGGGTTACTGGATGAACTCGCCCCCATGAGCGTCTGGCTGGGTATCGATGAACCACCCGTCTCAGCGCTACAGACACAGCTGGAAACACTGGCCCATCAGCAACAGTCCCAACAACAGGTCATTTCCGCTAACAAACAGGAAGTGTCAAACCTGCAAAAGGTCTGCAACACCCTTGATATCTGGCAGACCAGTGCCTCACTACTGACAGAAAATGACCTGGATGACGCTATCGAGATGGCCACAATCGCGCTGACCGAAAGCCTGACGGCACAGTCCTGGATCACGAACAACCAGGCCGACATGCAGTCACTGGAACAGCGCCAGTTCTACCTGCAGACACCGCCGCCCGATGACATCGATAAGCTGCGAGATGAACTAAACCAGCTCCAGGCTTCCATCAGTCATCTCGGACGTGTCATCAGCCTGTTGGCCAGCACAGCGGACAAACTGCCTAATCTCCGCTTTGCCGCTTCTGTCGAACGCAAGGACGCATCTGGTTCCCTGCGCGACACACTCCGCGAGGAGCACAAGCAGAAATCCGCACAGCATAAAACGGGCAAGCAAACTCTGGAACTGACCATTGCCCAATGTAACGACCTGAACACCGCGATCCGGAGTGATGAATCCCGGCAGCATGATAAAGAGGGTGCCCACCTGCTCAAGAGTCAGGAGATTCGAGAGATTCCCCTGACCTGGCGTGAAAACCTGGTTTCCCACTGCGAAGAACAGTTTGGGCAATTGCGCAAACAGGTACGAGGCCATGAGGATAAACGACGACAGTTTACTGATACCCTGGCGGAAACCCGTTCAACCCTCAAGCAGCTGGAGCTGCAGCATCAGGACGCAGAGGCACAGATTGCCCGACTGAAGCCTGCTGCCGAAGCAGCCACCGCCAGCTGGCAGGCGATCAGCACGACCGCGGAATCCTCAGGGCTGGCCAGACGACTGCGCCGTGAGGGATTGCTCGCCACCGAGAGCGAACAACTGAAATCGGGGATTGCCGATGCCCGGGCCAGTTTGATCCAGGCGCTGGCCGTTGAGCAGGAAAACCCTTTACGTCAGGCCCTGGAAACCACAGCATTGCACGATCTGGCACAGCTATTTCATTGTGTGGTCGATGCCCAGCACTTCCTGGCGGAACGGATGGATCAGACACTGGTCAATGCAGAAGATCCAAGGCAGGCGCTTGAGCAGCTTGAGCATCAACTGACCCGGCTAGAGACCCGCCTGAAAGACGCCGAGAGCCGTTTTCTCGCCGAGTCAGACCGTATGGGGCAACATATTGAGCGAAGCATCAACCGGGAACGGAAGCAGATTCACCAGCTCAATAGCGCACTGTCCAGCGTTCACTTCGGCACGATTCGCGCCATCAAGGTAGAGCTTGAAGTCATTGACAGTTTCCGCAAGGTACTGGAAGCCCTGCAACAGCGTTTCTATCCGGATCTTTTCAACCAGCCGGATATGAAAATTGAGGATGCGTTGGCGGAAATATTCAAAAAGGAAACCGGTGGTAGCATCGCCGGGGAAAAACTGCTGGATTACCGGGAATACATCAAGCTGCAGGTACTGGTGCAACGGGCCAACCACAAGCAGTTCGAGCCGGCCAACCCCACAAACCTGTCAACCGGCGAGGCCATCGGCACCGGTTTGGCAGTACTGACCATGGTGCTGCATTCTTGGGAAGTTACCACCCACAAACGCGTGGGTCATGGCCATTCTGCCAATCGTTTGCTGTTCCTTGATGAGGCGGCCAGACTCGATGCCAGAGCCTTGGCGACACTCGAAGAACTCTGTGCCAACCAATCGCTGCAGCTGCTGGTCGGTGCACCCGATAATGTCCTGCCCAAGAACGGTGTGACCTATCGCATGGTGCGACTCATGGAGCCTTACGAGCATGTCATCTTCTCCGCCGTGCGCGGCAAGATGCCATCGGTCTCTATGCCGAAAGAAGAAACCGCTGGAGCTGAGGCATGACCCGGGGAACCCTACCGATACCGTTGGGCGATATTCCCCTGGATATCGTCCGACCAGTTGCACTGATCCTGCTGGATACAGGCAAAGTAAAACCACCTCGTAAAGCACAGCCATTCATTGACTTTCTCAACAGGAACGATTGGATTGAAGCTATCCCGGATCTTTGCATCCGCACTTACCAGCTGAACCAAGATGGTCATTCCAATCTCCGGAAAACCCTGTGCCACTGCTTTGGTGACAACTGGGATAACAATCCTGAGGAAAACCATCTCCAGCAAAGAGAACACTTTTTTAGAGGCGTGCTGGTATCACCATTACCGGATGTTATTCATGAACGTGTTGCCCAAGCGCTCTGGGCGCAACACTCCAAAGACCGAAAAGCATACAATACGCATTTACCCATCCAACTAAAAACCTGCCGGAATGACATACTGCGCCTCAGAACCCACGCCAATATACGCATTCATGGAACAGACTGGGTAATAGATGTGCAGGCCGACATGCAACGCTTTGGTGAAATCATCCTGAACGAGCGCATGATTACCGGTATTCAACGCCTCGAGTCTCCTAACTCAATTTCTGTGATGACGATAGAAAATATCGGTGCCTGGGACAGCTGCCCACTACTGAATGATCTGTTAACAGTTTTCACACCAGGTAATAACACCCGGCTGACAATATGCTTTTTGAAACAACTCAACACGTTCCAATGGCAGCACTTCGGCGATTTGGATTACCCTGGCCTGGAGATTGGAAGAAAGCTTGCCCAGCAATTAAACAAACCATTAAGCTTGTTTATCCCTCTTTGGTGGAGTGAATATCTATCCACGCATGCCCTGACGATTGCCGATGACGACAAGAAAAAATTGTGGCCAGAAAAGCCTCTCTCGCTTTCCTTACTCCGCCAGCACCCTGTTCTGCGAAAATTACAGCAAAACCAGTCTTGGCTAGAACAGGAAGCCATCATGCTAGATAAGCGATTATCCGAAACCCTTCAGGCTTCTATTACTAGGCACTGACCTGCCCATGCCCATCAAGGCATGCAGTCCACAAATCAGAAGATAAAATAAAAAAAGGCCGCACAGGGCGGCCATAGATATGGGGTTTGAGCCACACCACCGGTGCAACCTGTCATCCTATGACAGGCACTGGAGAAGCAACCGATGACAGGTTCAGAGTAACGTGGCGCCCGATGACTGACCACCGACTTTACGGAGTCTTACGTATAACTGACTGCCGCATCGAAACGGATACAAAAGACTACAAACCACACATTCCGTGGTTGATTCAGTGCCAGCGATAATGAATTTCAGGAAGATGGCGCGCTCGGGAGGATTCGAACCTCCGACCGCCTGGTTCGTAGCCAGGTACTCTATCCAGCTGAGCTACGAGCGCGCAAAAGATGTGACAATATTCATTGTCGAATTGACTTGCAGAAGATGGCGCGTCCGGGAGGATTCGAACCTCCGACCGCCTGGTTCGTAGCCAGGTACTCTATCCAGCTGAGCTACGGACGCACATGAACTGCAATTTCACCAAGCATCGCCTTAGGCAATACTCTAATGAACTGGCGCGCTCGGGAGGATTCGAACCTCCGACCGCCTGGTTCGTAGCCAGGTACTCTATCCAGCTGAGCTACGAGCGCGCAATAAGGGTTTATGACAATCAATATCATCAAAGCAAACTGCCAGGAAATGGCGCGTCCGGGAGGATTCGAACCTCCGACCGCCTGGTTCGTAGCCAGGTACTCTATCCAGCTGAGCTACGGACGCACATTAAACTGCAGACTTGCCAGCCACGACCTTAAACAGTGACTGAGTAAGTGATGGCGCGCTCGGGAGGATTCGAACCTCCGACCGCCTGGTTCGTAGCCAGGTACTCTATCCAGCTGAGCTACGAGCGCGTTGCCTTACGGGATGCGAACTATAGAGACACACGCCGTACGAGTCAATATGCGGCAAACCGAACCGCCTTTTTTCCCACCCTCTTTATATCCGATCAAATCGTCGCAACAGATACCGCTTTCTCATAAAATACCTGCCCATGAGCGAACTGATAGCATTGCTGTTGCTGATTGCAGGTATCTGGTACTGGCAAGACACTGCCGTGGCCCGGGAGATCGCCCTGCGCCAGTGCCGAAGAACCTGCAAGGAACTCGGCCTGCAGTTGCTGGACCAGACGGTCGAGCGAACACGCAGTCGGCTGATACGTATCAACGGTGGGCCACGGGTGTTGCAGCGTGAATACCGGTTTGCGTTCACCACCACCGGGGAACAGCGATATACCGGCTACCTCTGTATTGCCAGACGGCAAGTTCTGGACATTCACCTGGA
The DNA here is from genome assembly GCF_039540975.1 of Kistimonas scapharcae. Classification (NCBI taxonomy): domain Bacteria; kingdom Pseudomonadati; phylum Pseudomonadota; class Gammaproteobacteria; order Oceanospirillales; family Endozoicomonadaceae; genus Kistimonas; species Kistimonas scapharcae. The sequence goes on along the minus strand of NZ_BAABFL010000416.1, from coordinate 2,756 downwards.
CCTGCCCGACGAGACAGCAGATGGGCTTACCTCACCCCATCAGCTGTACCTGCAATCTGATCAAACAGTGCATTAATACATCAGGCCGCACCACAGACTTTTTCACAGGGATTACTGACAATGCCCAGCGCCAACGAACTTAAGAAAGGCCAGATTGTAGAAATCAACGGCCACTACTACATGGTCAAGAACGTCGAGTCCAAGAGCCCGTCTTCCCGCGGCGCCCAGACGCTTTACAAGGTGCGCTTCAACCAGGTGCCCGGTGGCCGCAAGTATGACGACACCTTTACCGGCAACGATATGCTGACCGACGTGAACATGATGCGTAAGCCGGTTTCCTTCCTCTATAAGGAAGGTGACCTGTATACCTTTATGGATCAGGAAGATTACAGCCAGTACACCCTGGAAGCCTCTGCTCTGGAAGACCAGCTGCCCTATATCCAGGACGGTATGGAAGGCATCACCGCCCTGCTGGTAGACGACAGCCTTCTGGCACTGGAACTGCCCCAGTCCGTCATCATGGAAGTTGTCGAGACCAGCCCTGCCATCAAGGGTTCCACCGCTGCTGCCCGCACCAAGCCGGCCCGCATGGCCACCGGCCTTGAAGTCCAGGTACCGGAATACCTGGAGCAGGGCGAGAAGATCAAGATCAACACCGAGACCGGTAAATTCATGTCCCGGGCCTGATCCACTCAAGGCATGAATGCAGAAAGGAATGACCGGCTTCACTGCCGGTCCGACGGCAAGCACAGGTTGATGACCGTGAACACACAAGCAATCCTCCTCGACAGCCGGGCCAACGCCCGTCAACTGAGCCACCGGCTGAAAACCCTGAAACCCTGGCAGCAGGCGACCTTCGCCATTGCCATGGCCGAACGGGGCTGGCCTAACTTTGCCCTGTTTGCCGATATCGCGGAATTTGGTGAACCGGATGAAGTCCGTCACTGCCTCAATATGCTCTGGGATTATGTAGCAGGCCACCAGTCCGCCAAGAACTTTGAGCGGCTGCTGGAAAGGCTTGATGAGCAGACACCGGATGTTGACCAATATGATATGTATGGCGTCTATCCGGCGCTGGACGCCATTGTTGCCATCACGTCCGCGATCCAGTGCGCCATGGAGCCCTCCCTGGAAGAAGCCGCCAGCACCGGCGCACTGACGCTGGCCACGATCGGCCGTTTCATCCGATTTCACGAAGCCGAGGAGCTGAGCGGTACGGAGCTGGCTCAGTACATTGAGGACCATGAACTGTTTGAAGCGCAACAGGCATTCATCAGTGATGTGATTGATCACCTGGAAAAGGCTCCAGCACAAAAACCCGAACTGAAGAAAACCTTAAAAGCCCTGGCGTCCAACGACAACACCAGCCACCTAGGCATCAGTCTGGACAGCTAAGATGCTTATCCCCGTTATGCCTTCCAGGGATAACGGGTCACCGGTACAGTCTGACCAGGTTATTCACTATCACCCCGCGAATTTGTGCCGCATCAGTGGCAGACACGTCACTAAGCTGGGACACATCCAACGTATGGAGCGTCAACGCAGGCATGCCCTGCTCAAAATCATCCAGCTCTTCCCGAACAAGTACGGGTAGAAAATCATGACCAAGGGTCAGGTAACGGTTGACCAGCTTCTTCAAGCCTACCTGGAAAGGCACTCCCCGCGATCCCACCAACCGGTTTCTGGCAGGAATCTTCAGGTAGAGGCCTGAAGCACCGACACACTCACCGGGAAACACCGTGATGCCTGTATCCACTACAGCACCCAGCGGGAGCCCCCGGATACTGTCACCTGAATTGTCATCCGGCAGCAAAACCATGAGGGGCTGCTCCTCATTGTCGGGAATCACAAACCGGTACTGGGTATAAAGCCGCTGGTCAGCACGGGAGTAAATACAGAAGCATCCTTCAAAGCGCGCAAGAAAATGGAGGGCTGCAGTGCGGTCGTCGATACTGCCAAGATCCCAATTCAGATCATCCTGCTCCAGCAGTTCCCGCCAGCCGACATCTACGACGGACTCGACAGACTGACCCATGCCCCCTCCCTCAGCAAGATACAACATTGCTTGTATTAATAGCGTTATTATTCTCTGCCGCCCCTTATCGCACAGACCATGCCACTGATTCTGTTTTGCCTCCAACGACATCCTGCAGAACAAAGAATGTTAAACCTGTCACAACCTCAACCACAAAGCTGTCTATTTAATAAACAAATTACGCATCCCATCTCTTTTTCAGAGAACGGCCCGGTGAACACAGGATGTCGGGCCTGACAAAATCGGTCACCCTCACCCTGCCCCTCTGTGACAGATTTGCTACACCAGCCTGACTTTCAAAACAGCCGCCAGCCGATATAATCCAGCCACAACATTTTATTCGGAACCCACCATGGATATAGCCGCCTTTGATGATCTGATGCTGACACTGCTGGTACCCGGGCTTATCCTGTTCATGGCATTTATTGTCTGGGATCTGGCCAAGCACTCCAATGCCGGCAAGTTCGGGACATTAGTGCTTTTTGGCGTCTTAGGACTGGGCGTCCTGGGTTTTGTGATCAAAAAACTGGTTGCCATGAACCTTGGACTGTAATCTTCCATACACTGACCAAACAAGAACAACAACCCGGCTCTGTTCACATTTTAAGCGTTGTCATTCCTGACTATGCTGCCTAGGAAACCTGCGATTAAGTCCCCGATAATAAGCTAATTTCCTCTCAGCCCTTGCTGGAGATTAGCCATGGACCAACAGCTCAGCTTT